>JANPIQ010000343.1:0-5568 GCA_031425075.1 Sphingomonadales bacterium | reverse complement strand
GGCTGGGGCCGCGCGCAGGAGACCTATGGCGAAGACCCGCATCATCTTGGCGTGATGGGGACTGCGCTCGGGCAGGGGTTGCAGGCGCATAACGTGATCGCGACGGTCAAGCATTTCGCCTTGAACAGCATGGAAAATGCGCGCTTCAAAGTCGATGTCCGGATCGACGAGCGCGCGTTGCACGAGGTGTATCTACCGCATTTCAAAATGGCCTTGGATGCCGGCGTCGCGAGCGTGATGAGTGCCTACAACAAGTATAACGGTGAGTATTGCGGGCAGAACCGCGAACTGCTCACCGACATTTTGCGCGGCGAATGGGGGTTTGAGGGGTTCGTCCATTCGGACTGGGTGATGGGGGTCTACCAGCCTTATGGTGCCGCAGCAGGGCTCGACATCGAAAATCCCGAACCGCGCGTGTGGGGTGAGAAGCTGGTTGCCGCCGTGGAGTCAGGCGCGATCGAGCCACACGTCATTGACACCGCATGCCGCCGGATCCTGAGGACATTGTACTGTTTTGCTGCGGCCGAAGACCCGCTACCCGATTATCCCGATAGCCTTGTCGCGTGCGAGGCGCATCGTGAGCTTGCCCTCGAGGCTGCTGAGAAGTCGGCGGTGCTGCTTGCCAATGACGGCGTGTTGCCGCTCGACCGGATGAGCGTGAAGAGGCTGGCCGTGCTCGGAAAACTCGCCGCAATCGAGAATACCGGTGACCATGGATCGAGCCGGGTGCGCCCGCCCTATGTCGTCACGCCGCTCGACGGGTTGAGGCGGTATCTCGGCGCAGACGCAATCGTAGCGGGCGATGAAGACGATCTCGAAGCCGCGCGCGCAGCCGTCGATGCGTCCGATGTCGTGATCGTCGTGGCGGGCACGACGCGTGAGGATGAAGGCGAATACATTCCGGGCGACCTGACGCTGGGCCAGGACGCGGGCCCCGAACGGCGTGCGATCGGCGGAGATAGGGTCGATCTCGGGCTGGCTGCCGGGCCATTGGCGCTGATCGATGTCGCCACCGCCAGCGGCAAGCCGGTGATTGTCGTCTTGGTGTGCGGATCGGCGATACTTGTCGAGGGGTGGCATGATCGGGCGGCAGCGATCCTCCAGACATTCTATTCTGGGATGGAGGGTGGTACCGCGCTTGCCAAGCTGCTGTTCGGCGAGGTCAGCCCCGGCGGCAAACTGCCCTTCACCGTGGCAAAACGCGCTCAAGACTATCCGTTCTTCGATCGCGATGCCGATGCGATCACTTACGATCTCTGGCACGGGTACACCAAGTTCGATCACGACGGCATAGAGCCGCGTTACGCTTTTGGCCATGGCCTCAGCTATGCCAGCTTCACCCACCGCGCACTCAAGGCGCGGGTCGCTTGCGGCGCTATTGAGGCCAGTATCGCTGTCACCAACACCGGCACATGCGCCGCCGATGAGGTCGTCCAGCTTTACATTGGCCCACCCGGTCGCCACGTCGAACGTCAGGCCAAACTGCTAAAGGCGTTTGCGCGCATCACCCTTAACCCCGGAGAAACGCGGATCGTGCGGCTGTCGGTGGCACTCGACGAACTGTGCTGGCGCGATCCCGAAACGCATGGCTGGAAACTCGAGAGCGGCATGTATCGCGTGATGATGGGCGGCAATTCGGCGGACCTGATCGAAACCAGCGTAACGATCTAGGCGCGTTCGAAGATCGCGGCGATCCCCTGTCCACCGCCAATGCACATCGTTTCAAGTCCGTAGCGCCCGTCGCGGCGGACGAGTTCGCGCGTCAGATTGGCGAGGATGCGGCCGCCGGTCGCGCCGATGGGGTGGCCGAGCGAGATGCCCGATCCATTGACGTTGAGGATGTCGTTGCGGCTGTCATCGTCTGACCAGCCCCAGCCTTTGAGCACCGCGAGCACTTGCGGCGCAAAGGCTTCATTGAGTTCGATCACGTCGATATCGCCCCAGCCAAGCCCGCTACGCGCGAACAGCCGCGCAACTGCGGGGACCGGGCCAATCCCCATGCGGCTGGGATCGCACCCTGCCGCCGCCCAGCTGTGAAACCACGCGATCGGCTCGAGGCCGAGTTCGTCGAGTATGTCTTCAGCGACAACAAGGCACGCGGCGGCTGCATCGTTCTGCTGACTGGCATTGCCTGCGGTCACCACGCCGCCTTCTAGCGGCCGCAGCTTGGCAAGGCTTTCGGGTGTGGCATCGGCGCGATAGCCTTCGTCATGATCGAACATGAACGCATCGCCCTTTTTCTGCGCGGTGCTGACGGGCACGAGTTCGTCGTCGAACCGTCCCTCTGCCCATGCGGCTGCGGCGCGCTGGTGAGAGCGCGCGGCGTAAGTATCGCAGGCTTCACGACTGATGCCGTAATCCTTGGCGAGGTTTTCGGCGGTTTCGATCATCCCGCTGATAGGGCCGAAGCGCTCGATCGGCTGCGACATTACCCGCCCGCGCGTCAGCCGGTCATGCAACGTGAGGTTGCCCGCGCGGATGCCCTTGCGAATGTCGGTCGTGTAGTGTTCGACGTTCGACATGCTCTCGACACCGCCAGCCACCACGATGTCCGACGCGCCGGTCTGCACCATCATTGCGGCGTTGATGATCGCCTGAAGCCCCGATCCGCAACGCCTGTCGACCTGATAGCCGGGCACTTCCAAGGGGAGACCCGCCGCCAGCCAGGACCAATGGCCGATCGCGGGCGCTTCGGCATTGCCATAGCCTTGTGCGAAAATGACATCGTCGACGCGCGCAGGATCGATCCGTGTCCGGTCGATCAATGCCTTGAGGATGACGGCGCCGAGCTCGCCCGCACCCATGTTGGAGAGCGTACCGCCGAACTTGCCGACGGGGGTGCGGATCGGGGCGACGATGGCGGCGCGGCGGAAGGTCATGAGTGCTATCCTGTTCCTATTTCGTCATTGCGAGCGAAGCACGGCAATCCAGTGATCAACGCTCCACAGTCTGGGTTGCCGCGTCGCTGCGCTCCTCGCGATTACAAGGGTGTAACTCAATTCCGGGACCCCAAAGCCCCACGCGCGATCACTTGCGCTTGGATTTCGGCAGCGCCTTCGAAAATGTTCAGGATGCGCGCATCGCACAGCACACGACTTATTTCATATTCGAGTGCGTAACCATTGCCACCATGGATCTGGAGCGAGGCATCGGCGCACGCCCAGGCAACCCGCGCAGCGTGCAACTTGGCCATGCCTGCCTCAATATCGCACCGTTTGCCCGAATCCTTGGCGCGCGCGGCGAAGTAGGTGAGCTCGCGCGCCATCACCATATCGACGGTCATCATCACCAGCTTGTCCGCAACGCGCGGGAAATGAATGATTGATTGCCCGAACTGTTTGCGATTCAGCGCATAATCGAGGCCAAGCTCGATCGCGCGGCGCGCCACGCCGACTGCACGCGCTGCTGTCTGAATGCGCGCACCTTCGAAAGTGCGCATCAACTGCTTGAACCCTTGGCCCTCTTCACCGCCGAGCAAAGCGTCGGCGGGGGCAGCCATCTCATCGAACTGCAACGCATATTCGCGCATTCCGCGATAGCCGAGAACTTCGATCTCGCTGCCCGACATGCCGGGTGCGGGAAACAGGTCGGCATCGGTGCCGCGCGGTTTGGGGACGAGCAGCATCGATAGCCCCGCATAGCCCTTCGCATCGGGCAAGGTCCGCGCCATCAGTGTCATCAGATCGGTGCGTGCGGCGTGGGTGATCCAAGTCTTGCCGCCGGTGATCGACCAGCCGTCGCGGGTGCGGACCGCGCGGGTCTGGAGGCTTGCCATGTCGGACCCTGTATCGGGCTCGGTGAAGACGGCGGTGGGCAGCACCTCTCCGCGCGCGATCCGGGGGAGCCAGTGCGCCTGTTGCTCTGCGGTTCCCCCAAGCACGATCAATTCGCCCGCAATCTCCGACCGCGTGCCGAGCGATCCCGTGCCGATCCAGCCGCGCGACAATTCTTCGGTGACGACGCACATCGCGAGCTTGCCGAGACCGAGCCCGCCATGCGCCTCGGGGATGCACACCCCGAAGGTGCCGAGCGCGGCCATTTCCGCAATGACATCATCGGGGATCAGTGCATTGTCGAGATGCCAGCGATGCGCTTGCGGCAAGATGCGATCATCGGTGAAGCGGCGATATTGCTCGCGGACCTGATCGAGCAGTTCGTCATCGAGGCTGTCGGCGATCTGGGTGCCATCGCGCAAGAGTGTCGCCAATGCCGCCCGGTTATTGCAGGTGTTGCCTTTCGCCTCCGCCAGCAGTGGGGCGACGTGCGCCTCAAGCCCGAAATCAGCGGGGCGGACAAATTCATTTTGCCCCATCGGCAGCCCGCCTGCGAGCTGCGCCAGCGTTTCGCCGGTGCCGATCGCGACGATCAGGCCTTCCGCCTCACCCGATTGCCGTGCGCCCCAGGCGTGAAGCGCGTCAAGTGCTGCTACGGTGGTTTCGATCCAGGCGAGGCCGTGCGCGACATGCTGTTCGGTGTCGAGCGACGCGGCGGCAACCGCTGCCCGCATCGCCTTACTCGCAGCGGTGGCATAGGCTTGCGCGGCGGCAAGTGCGCTGTTCATTGGCCCACTGCCCCTGCGGTCGCGAGCGCATCGATCGCGGCATCGTCCAGCCCGAGCCGCCCGCGCAGGATCGACGCTGTATCTGCCCCCATCCGTGGCGCTGCGCGTGGCGGCTGGCGCTCAAGCTGCGGCAGCGTCGCAAGGCTGCCGACTGCGGGGTAGGCAAAGCCACTAGGGTTGTCCGAGGTGATGGCAAACATTGGATTGTCAGCGATCAGGCGGGGGTCGTCCACCGCCTCGACCATCGTCTTGTAAGGGCCGTGGACGACGCCATTGGCATCGAACGCCGCGCACAAGTCGGCATGATCGCGCGCGGCAATCACGGCTTCGATCGCGGCGAAGATGGCGAGCCGATGGGTGAAGCGCACGCCATCGTCATTGGTGAAGCTGACGCCCTCCTGCGCCTCGATCGCGGCAATCTCATCTGCCAGCCCCAGCGTCTTGATAAGCCCGCTCCACTGCCGCTCGTTGATCGCGACGATCATGATCCGCACGCCGTCACGCGTCACGAAATCGCGCCCGATCGTGCCGAACACCGCATTGCCCAGCCGCTCGCGATCCTTGCCGGTATACAGCACCTCGGCAACCCGCCCGAGATTGGCGGCAGACCCCATCGCAATATCGGTCAGCGGCAGGCGGATTTCGGCACCCTCGCCCGTCTGGTCTCGACGGCGCAGCGCGGCGAGCAACGCGAACGCGGCATAGGCACCGGTCAGCAAATCCCATGCGGGCAGGACATGGTTGACCGGTTCGTCGCCAAGCCCCGTCAGCGACGGATAGCCGACCGCGGCGTTGGCAGTATAATCCAGCGCCACCGAGCCATCGGGCCAGCCCATGATGCGGACGGTGATCAAATCGGGGCGGAGTGCGGCCAATTTTTCATGCGCAAGAAAGCCGCTCGCGGGCAGGTTGGTGATGAGGATGCCAGTCTTTGCGATCAGATCGACCAGCAGCGCGCGGCCGTCCTTGCTCGTCAGATCGAGCGCAACGCTTTTCTTGGCGCGGTT
>JANPIQ010000342.1:0-4727 GCA_031425075.1 Sphingomonadales bacterium | reverse complement strand
GATCGACACCCCCGCATCGCGCATCGCGGCGGTCAGTTCGGCAAGAACGCCTGTGCGGTCGGCAACCGTAAAGCGCATGTAAAACCGCCCTTCGCGCTTCCCCCATGCCCCGCGCGGTGCATCGGCAAGGCTTGAAACGGGCATCGCAAATGCCGGACCTGCTTCGCCTCGTGCGATATCGATCAGATCGCCGACGACGGCGCTTGCGGTCGGCCCCTCGCCTGCCCCGCGTCCTTCGAACAGCAGCCGCCCGACATAATTGCCCTCGGCCACCACCGCATTCATCGCACCTGCGACATGCGCGAGCGGGTGGCTGACCGGCACAAGGCTTGGCACGACACGCTGCAGCAACGCGTCGTCCATCGTTTCGGCAAGCCCGACCAGCCGGACGCGAAAGCCCAGCGCGCGCGCCTCGGCGATATCGCCTGCCATAATCGCGCGGATGCCCGATGTCTCGACCCCGCCAAAATCGATCCGCGTGCCGAACGCGAGCGATGACAGGATCGAGAGCTTGTGCGCCGCATCGATGCCATCGATGTCGAAGCTGGGATCGGCTTCGGCATAACCCATCGCCTGCGCATCGGCGAGCACGTCATCAAAACTGCGCCCTCCCCCTCCTGTTTGGCTGTCCTCCATCGTCGTCAGGATATAATTGCAGGTGCCGTTGAGGATGCCGTAAACGCGCGCGATCTCGTTTGCCGCCGCGCCTTCGCGCAGCCCCTTGATCACCGGGATGCCGCCTGCAACCGCCGCCTCGTACTTGAACGCGACGCCCGCCGCCTCGGCCTCTGCCGCCAATGCCAGCCCGTGGTGCGCGACCATAGCCTTGTTCGCGGTGACAAACGCCTTGCCCGACGCAATCGCAGCGCGTGCCAGCGTCAGCGCATCGCCATCGCTGCCGCCGACAAGTTCGACGATGACGTCGACAGGCATGTCGGCCAGCGCAACCGCGCTTTCGGCCCAGGCCAGCCCGTCAAGATCAAGGTCACGTTGCTTGAACCGGTCGCGCGCCGAAATCGCGACCACCTCGATGGGCCGCCCTGCCCGCCGCGCGATCAGATCGCAATTATGCGCAAGCAGCTTGATCGTCCCCGATCCAACCGTCCCCAATCCGGCAATCGCAATACGCAACGCATCTGGCATGAAGCCCCCCTTCTGGTGTGTCGTGCGCGGCTTTGGCGGGGGTTTGGACCAAGCGCAAGAAGCTGCCTTGGTTGCCACATGATCGCAGCCGACATTAATCGGCAGGCGGTATCTGTCCCGCCACGAAACAACCGGGATTTGGGGGGAGCAGGCGCCGGCAATTGTGGCTATGGGGCGATCTTCGTGCCTCGGCACAGCGTATACAGGCGGGGCATGGCGCAAATATTGGTCTTGCGAGACAGGAACAGCGCACGCGGATGGCTTCGCAGCCGTGGCGCGCTGGCGGTTGGCGTCTTTACTGCAATTTCGTCATGCGTCATGCCGCTTGCAGCGTCGCGGCCGTCGCCGTCGACGATGACGGTCACACTCGGCGCGCCCACCCCGATGGCCGGGCCTGAAGATCTGGCCGCCGCACTCGGGATTGGCGAAGCGGCGACAGGTGCCTACCGCGCGGACGCTGGCGGCCATTATCCGGCGGCGTTGCCCAGCATGGCCGATCCATCGCATGTTTCGCCCGGCGAACACACTCCGTATGTTGCGCCCAGCCACTATGATGCCGGATTCGCAGCTAGCCCGTATATTTTTCGAGGCCGTACCCCGACCGACACACTTCGCGCGATGATGTGTATGACCGCAGCGATCTATTACGAAGCGGCAAACGAACCCGATGAAGGCCAGCGCGCGGTCGCACAGGTCATCGTCAACCGTGTGCGCCATCCGGCCTTCCCCGACAGCGTGTGCGACGTCGTCTATCAGGGCACCGAGCGCAACGACGCGCTGTGCCAGTTTACATTTGGCTGCGATGGCGCACTTGCGCGGAGGCCGGCCGTTGCGCAATGGATGCGGGCACGGCGCGTGGCCGCAGCGGCTCTGTCAGGTTCGGTATTTGCGCCTGTGGGTCTGGCAACCAATTACCACACGCTGGCCGTTTCGCCGTCATGGGGCAAGCGGCTTTTGCCAACCGGGATTTTCGGTGCACATATCTTCTACCGCCTGCCCGGTGGGATCGGCGAACCGCGCAATTTTGCGAGCGCTTATGCGGGGCGTGAGCCATCGCCGGGACCGCGCCCGAAGCTCAACCCGCCGCCTTTGCCACTTATGATGTTGGCTTCGAGCACCCCGATGCCTATGGCCGCAGCGCTGCCAGCAAGCCCATTGGCGGCGGGCGCAATGTCTGTGGCAGCACAGCCAATGTCGGTCGCGGCGATAAGGCCAGATCGCACCGTTGCCGCAGACAAACGCTATCTGCCCGGTCGCCTGCCCGAAAGCGATGTCAATCCGGCATACCGCGATTCGGGGGCCTGGATCGCGCGGCCCTGATCGACACGAACAAAAGCCGGAGCCGCGTAAGGGAGCGCGGCCCCGGCTGGACCTTGATCGTTTCAAAACATTGTTTTGAAGCGTGGATCACGGTCCAAACTGATGATTTCAAGCAGGTTTGGGGTATTAACGTGCCGCAACTTCGACACGCGCACCGGACTTGGCAGCGATCGCTTCGTCGGCCGCCGTCCGCGCATCGGCAACCGACGTCTGGAAGCAGGATTTCGAGGCGATAAATTCATTGAGGTTGGTGGTCGCACCGACCTGGCACACCGATTTGGCCGCACGAACCAGTCGCGCATCGAGCGCCTGGCGGCCTTGCGTCGTGCCAAGGTTGAGATCGGCAAAACCTACGGCCTGCGAAGGCGCGCCGGCAAGAGCGGGGGTTACAGCAGCCACCGAAACCAGCGCTGCAGCGAAAATCGAACGAGTGAACATGGCATTCCTCCTTACAGGATCGAAGTCTGCCCGGCGGCGCGGTTGCTTGGGGATGGGGATGCCCCGCCGGATGCCAAGGAAATGCCGTACATCTTGGGTGCCGTCACGCTGGGTTCGGCAGAAAGACAAGTGTGTTAGACGGATGACACACGGTGCCGACGAACGACGGTTTGAGATCGACGGAGGTAAGAATATACCTTTTGCGCAAGTTCAAGTTCAAGCCGCGGTCACAACCCCAGCACTTGCTTTGCGATGATCGTTTTCTGCACCTCATCTGATCCACCGAAAATCGTCCAGGCGCGCGAATTGAGGTAGGTGGGGGAAGCCAGTTGCGCCTCGCGGCTGCCCACCGGTTCGGGCGCTTCGTTGCCGTAGAGCGGGCGGCTTGCGGGGAGTTGCAACCCGTCATAGCCGAACAAATCGACCTCGAGCGCCGAAACGCGCTGGCGGATGTTCGCGCTCACCAGTTTGATGAGCGAGGTTTGCGGCCCTGCCGGGCGACCCTTGGCGAGTTCGGCGAGGATGCGCAATTCGGTGATCTCGAACGCTTGGGCCTCTAGTTTCAATCGCGCGAGCCGTTCGCGAAAATGCCGGTCATGCGACATCGCACCATTGACGCCCGACGGCACGCCTTCGGCATGTGCGGCGACGCGATCGATCGCCGCGAGCAGCCCGGGGGCTGCGCATGATCCGCCGCGTTCGTTTTCCAGGAGGTATTTGGCAATGCTCCAGCCCTGGCCTTCTTCGCCGATCAAATTGCCGGCGTCGGTTTCGGCATTGTCGAAGAACGTCTGGTTGACCTCATGATCCATCGCCATCGTGACGATCGGGGTGACGGTGACGCCGGGCTGATCCATCGGGATCAGGAGGAAGCTGATGCCGTCCTGCTTTTTCACATCGGGGTTTGTCCGGACAAGTGCGAAGATCCAGTTGGCGTGGTGCGCGTGCGTCGTCCAGATTTTCGAGCCGTTGACGATGTACTTGTCACCCTGACGCACCGCGCGGGTCTTGAGGCTGGCAAGATCGCTGCCCGAACCGGGTTCAGAATAACCCTGGCACCAGTAATCCTCCCCCGACAGGATGCGCGGCAGGAAATGCGCCTTTTGCGCAGGCGTGCCGAATTTGCAGATCACCGGACCGACGAGCTTCAGCCCCAGTACCGGCAGCGACGGCGCACCTGCAATCGCACATTCCTTTTCGAAGATGTACTTCTCGACTGCGGTGAACCCCGCTCCGCCATCCTCTTGCGGCCACAGCGTCGCGAGCCAGCCCTTTTCGTTGAGGATCGTCTGCCATTCGCGCGTGATGTCAGGCTCGACGAACACCGATGGCGTGTTGGCGGCCCCTTCGCGGAGGCGGGGGGAAAGTTTCTCGTCGAGAAACGCGCGCACCTCGGCTTCGAATTCGCGTTCCTCTGCGGTCAGCGATAAATCCATTTACTGATACTCCCCCATCGCCCAGCGAATGCCGCGCCGCAGCGTTTCGTAATACACCGGATAATTCCAACCGCAGCGTTCGGGATGCTCCCAGAACGGCATCAGCTCGATCACGTCATAATGGCTGCGGCAATGGCCCAATGTGTTGTAGAGAATACCGCCCTGCCCCAGCTCGCGCAGATACACGATCGGGACGACGGCATTGTCGTAATCCTTTTCGACAAACCCCGTCGCCTCGCCATCGCCGCAGCCATTACGACGTGATCGAGCTGATGCCGTTCTGGGAGCATCCCGAACGCTACGGCTGGAATTATCCGGTGTATTACGAAACGCTGCGGCGCGGCATCCGCTGGGCGATGGGGGAGTTGGCGTAACATGGATTTGTCACTG
>JANPIQ010000341.1:0-1687 GCA_031425075.1 Sphingomonadales bacterium | reverse complement strand
CTGATCGTGATCGCGCCCGCCGGGCCGCTGTTCGAAAAGACCGTCAGCAACATGCACGAGGCGATGGCGCGCGGCGCGAAGGTCGTGCTGATCAGCGACGCGCAAGGGATCGCGCAGGCGGGAGCGGACGCCATGGCAACGATCGAGATGCCCAAGGTTCACCCGCTGATCGCGCCGATCGTCTATGCGGTGCCTGTGCAGCTGCTCGCGTATCATGTCGCGGTCGTCAAGGGTACTGACGTCGATCAGCCGCGCAATCTGGCGAAGTCGGTGACGGTCGAATAATCGTTGACTGGTGCGGCGGCAGCGCTAGTCACGCGGCTCGGTCGGGCGCGTAGCTCAGCGGTAGAGCACTCGCTTCACACGCGAGGGGTCGCAGGTTCAAACCCTGCCGCGCCCACCGCGCAGCGCGGGTACAATTAGCGGAGCTAATTGCACCACGCGTAGCGCGGCCGGCCACGGCAAAGCCGAGGACCGACGGCGCGGCTTTGCCGCGACGACTATTTCGCATCGTTCGCAATGCCGCCCAGAACCTTCGCCTTGAACGCCGCGGTTGCCAGCGCTGTGTCATTGAATTCGTACCAGCGTGGCGCGGGCAAGCCCTTCTCCCAGGCAATCATCTCGACAAGAGTACCTTGAGCAGATGGCGTGTTGGGCAACGCGCGCGACATGGGATCGGCGTAAGCCTCGTCCGCACGAACGATGGTCCACCCGTCACGACGAAGCGCGTTCACAAGATCACCGACGAAAAGCGCAGCAACATCGTTCTCGTGCAAGAGCAGGACGTGCGCGGGCGACCGACCGATCGCCTTGACCGCAAGGTCGTCGTAGAAGTTTGCGGCGTCCACGTGCCAAGTCACATACAGATCGCGCAGTGCAGCCATGTCGATAGGCTGATTGTCGCGCTTGGCGGCAGTCGTCAGGCTCTCGATATGCCAGTCCGACGATTCGGCCGTCACATAACCATTGCGCAATCCGCGCGCGTTCAGTCCTTCGCGGACTGCGTCGCGCTTGATCTTGTCCTTTCGTCCCTCGTCGAGATACGGAAAACGGAACCAAGGCCGAGCCCCTTTGCGTCCCTTCAGCCAAACAGAAGCCCTATCAATATCGGCAAGATAGGCCTCCACGCTGCTATCGCTGAGACGGATGTGACTGAAACCGTGATTGGCGATTACGTGTCCGGCACGAGCGTAGGCCATGATCCGTTCGTCATCGCTGCCGGTCAGCTTTCCAGGATTGACGAAAAATGCCGCCTGTTTCACGCGCGCCGTCTTTAGCGCTGAAATCAGCGCCGTCCGACGCGCGGTCGGCTCGAAATATGCGCCTGATGGTCGCGGCGCATCGTCAAATGTCAACGCGATGCGCTTTTGGGCAATGACGGGTACCGAAATCACGAGGCTCAGGAACAGAAGAGCACAAAGCCGCCGTATCAATGCGAGGCCTCGCCTTCGACCGATCACTTCGAGCGTGCGCGGAAACCTTGACCGATCTGACGCTTCACACAAACCCCAGATTCCACGTCGACGGGTTGTAATTGCCCATGTTCGGCAACACCGTCGTCATGTCGCTCGCGGCGACGCCGAACCAGTTGGCGAGCGTCGAGGCGTATTGATCGACCGACACCGCAGGGATCAGGCGACCCTGTCCGACGTCGTCGGGTCCGTTGTTGGCATAGACGGGGGCGGTG
>JANPIQ010000340.1:0-2453 GCA_031425075.1 Sphingomonadales bacterium | reverse complement strand
GGGCGCCGGGATCGCCGCGCTGGGACTGTCGATCGCGTCGGGAATGCTGTTCAAGGGCCATACGCCCGAAAAAATGGGCTTTGCGATCGAAGGTGAAGCCGAAGTCGCCGTCGAATCGGGCCCGCCGCTCGAAACACTGCTGGCATCTGCTGACCTCACGAAAGGTGAGGCAGTTTTCGCGAAATGCGCCGCATGTCACACCATCGAACAGGGCGGCGCCAATGGCATCGGCCCCAACCTGTGGGCGACAATGGGCGCCAAGCATGGCCACACCCCCGGCTTCGCCTATTCCGAGGCGCTGACCTCGAAACCAGGCCCGTGGGACTGGACAGCCATGGACGCCTGGCTCGCCAACCCGCGCCGCTATGCGCCGGGCACCAAAATGTCCTTTGCGGGACTTTCCAACCCGGCTGACCGCGCCAATCTGATCGCGTGGATGAACACCAAAGGGTCGAACCTGGCGCTGCCCGCGGCGCCGGCTGCCGATGCAGCGCCTCCTGTCGAAGCCGCAACGGGCGCGGCTGCGCCGGAAGGCACGACCGCGGCGCCCGCCGATGCCTCGGCCGCGCCGCCGACTGCTGCGACCCCTGCCGCGCCGCAGCAGCCCGCCACCAAGTCGCAGTGAGGGGGCGGGCGGCCCACCTCTTCATGACTGTGAGCGGGCGGTCAGCGATCCTTGTCGCAGTGCTGGTCGGGTTGCCCGCGTGTAACGCACAGCAGCCTGAACCAGAGAAGCATAGCGCGTCGGCAGCTGCAGCACCGGTCACACCGACCACCGCCATGGGCGCGCAAGTGTTCAAGCGCTGCGCCGCGTGCCACACGGTCGACAAAGGCGGCGCAAATGGCGTTGGCCCCAACTTGCACGCCGTGGTCGGGCGAGCGGTAGCGTCGGTACCAGGCTTTGCCTATTCTGCCGCGATGCGCGCCAGGGGCGGCGCGTGGGACACGAGCGCGCTTGACGCCTATCTCGCTGCCCCGGCCAAGTTTGTGCCCGGCAATCGCATGGCCTTTGCGGGGATCGGCGAGCCTGCCGAGCGGCAAGCGCTGATCCTGTATCTGGAGGCGCAGAATTAAGGGCGCGCAGGGCCAAAAGCCCGTTCGTGTCGAGCCGCTACCCTAGAGCCCGTAAAATTCCCCAATCAGCGCCCACGCCTCCTCCGCCGTTTCCACAAAGCGGAACAGTTTCAAATCAGGCGCGCTGATCACGCCTTCTTCGACTAGCGCTTCGAAATTGACGACGCGGCGCCAGAATTCTTCGCCAAACAAAATGATCGGGACCGGCTTGATCTTGCCAGTTTGGACCAAGGTCAGCAGTTCAAACATCTCGTCAAAGGTGCCGAACCCGCCGGGAAATACGCATACGGCGCGCGCGCGCAGCAGGAAATGCATTTTGCGCAGCGCGAAATAGTGGAACTGGAAGCTGAGGTTGGGCGTCACATAGCGGTTCGGCGCCTGCTCATGCGGCAGGACGATGTTGAGCCCGACCGATTCGCGACCTTCATCGGCGGCACCGCGATTGGCGGCTTCCATGATCGACGGGCCGCCGCCCGAACAGACGACGAAGTGGCGGTTGCCGTCGGCGTCGGTCGGCACCCGGCTGGCAAGCTGCGCCAGTTTGCGCGCTTCGTCATAGTAACGCGCCTTCGCCTTCAGATTGCGGGCGATGTTGCGCGCGACATCGTCAGTCGCTGCGGATTCCAATCCGTCGGCGGCGCTGGGCTCGGGAATGCGCGCTGATCCGTAGATGACCAGCATCGACGCGATCTTGGCTTCATCGAGCAGCAGTTCGGGTTTCAGCAACTCCAGCTGGAATCGCACCGGGCGCAGATCTTCGCGCAGCAGGAAATCGGTATCCTGGAAGGCGAGCTTATAGGCGGCGCTCTGCGTTTGCGGAGTTGAAACATTATGCTTGGCGAATTCGGAGGCTTCCTGCGCTCCGTGAAACGCGCTCTGGTGGGGAGGTTTTTCAGTCATGCCGCAGCGCTACTGCCTTGGCCGCGCTTTGTCAGCGGCAAAAGCCGTTGCCGCCCATATCGAAATGAAAATGATTATGATGCGCTGCATTATATTCAGGGCCCAGCACGGTCCCGAAACGTTTGCACGCCGAGGCGTGAAGCGTGCGCAAAAATTCGCGCTCGTCGTCCGCGCCTTTCCACCCTTCGAGCAAGGTAATGCGGCGCCCGTCGCGCAGGACAAAGGCCGACACGTCGATCGCATTGGCATAGGCATGCTGCGACAAGCGGCCCGATCGACCGCCATAGATATTGCGGCAGCTGTAGGTGCCGAAAGTCTCGACCCGCACCACATCCTGCCCGAACACCTGCCGGCCGGCAGGCTTGACCGCGAACCGCACCCACTGGACGAAATTGCGCGCCAAGGGACAGGTCATCGGACCGAGATTGGTGGTGGCGGTGCCGATATCGTTGAGCCGCAAAGCCCCGCGCGCATTGCAG
>JANPIQ010000339.1:0-4142 GCA_031425075.1 Sphingomonadales bacterium | reverse complement strand
CGATTGCAAGTGCGGCGATCGTTCGAGCAGGTGTCTGATCAGCCCCGACTGCACTCCCCATTGCCCAATGATCACCAGTCGCGGTGCCAATGCGCCCTGCTCGGCCACCAGCTGTTCCCATAACGATAACAGGAAGAAATGGTTCTTACGCGGCTCGATCGTGCCGACACAAACGAAATAGGGTCGTTTGGGTGTGGCCTCGATTTTCCCGCCATTCAGGCTGGCGCCAGCGATCGGGACGGCGCGCGTAGGTGGGAGGGGCAACTGCTCCTTTTGTGCGAACGATCTGAGGTCGTACGCGGTTGCTTCGGAATTCACGATAATTCCCGCTGCATTTTTCAGGGCGTTGGTCACGCGGCCGCGGTGCCGGTCGACCGCTTTTGGACGGCAGAATTCGGGGTGGTTGATCGGGATCAGGTCGTGGATCAGATAGACCGGCCGCACATCACACTGGTCGATCCAGCTTGTGTGGCTGGTAAGATCATATTCGGTCTGGCTGACATTGATGTAGATGGCGCCGTTGCACCGCGCATGCGCCGCACCGCGTAACAATGCCTGGGGAGCAAACCTTAACAGCTTGGCGCGAAATCGTGTGTCGGATCCGCTCAGCAGTGCGAACAGGCGGTCTGAATCGGTGCGCGTCAAAACGCGCGCCAACCCTTGATGCTGCACCACCGCCTGCGAGTTTCGACGGAACCTGTCGAGATAGGCATAGGATACCCGATCAAGACCGGTCGAATTCCGCTGGGTCCAGCTCCGCGACACAAGACGCGTAACGTCGAACAGATAGGGCCGTTCGATCATGACGATTGCAAGGCTTTGCTGCGGTGGGGTTGGGCGGCACCGCCAAACACCGACGGCAACGCTGCCCGAACTTCCGCCTCGGCAATAGCGTGCGCGCGCGGATCATCGACATCGATCCACCAGCCATCGCCGATATCGAAGGTGGCCGCACGACCATCATTGGCCAACACTTGCATGCCATCCGAAAGACTGCCCGGCTTGCCGTTTGCGATGGCGATTGCGATCGCTTCGGCAAGCGCGGGCGTTGCCAGAAACGCTCCGCAATCGGCTGCGTTATACGCCGACAAAGACTTTCCGATGGCACGGATCGAACCTGAATCATCGACATCGACCCAGGTCACATCTTCAGGATCGATCGATGGGCTTTCGATCCGCCGGTCGATCGCGAGCGTTACCCCCGCTGACGGATCGCGCCGTTCGGCAAGCCCATTCAGCACCGCCGTCGCAAAGATATGGTCGGCCATCACGAGGAGATAAACCCCGGTAATCCGCGCAGCGCCCGCCAGCACCGAATATCCGTTTGGCCGCGACCAGTCGCTTACCCGTACCGCTTCTACTGCGACTCCTACAGAAGGGCCGATGACCTGAAGCGCGCTTTCGATCAGGTCTGCGTAGTGCCCGGTGACGACCACGACCCGCGTGACCCCTGCGGCGGCCAGCTGCCGGATGCCGATTTCAAGAAGCGGAATGCCACAGACCGGCGTTAATGGCTTGCATGGCGAAAGCGCCTGCAATCGCATTCCGTAACCGGCAGCTAGGATCATGGCGTCCAAGACTTATCCAATCTCACAATCGGAAATTTGCGCGATACCCAGACCGGAGCGCTCAAAGCGCCGCGCGGACACCAGTGATATAATTGTCGAGCAGCCGCCCTGCGACGTCTTCGGACATTTGCTGGGGCGGATGCTTGCAATAATAAGCCGATGGCACGGTCAACACCCCGCCTTCGCCGCGCTGAAGTGCAATCTTGCAGCACCGGATCGCATCGATCACGCACGCCGCAGCGTTCGGACTGTCCTCGACCGAAAGCCTTAATTCGAGGTTCAGCGGCACATTCCCCCATTGCGCACCTTCGATCCGCAAGAAGCAGACCTTATTGTCTTTCTGCCAAGGCACATATTCCGAAGGGCCGATCAAGATATTCTCATCGTCGAGCCGATGCGCCAATGCGGCCTGAACCGCCTCGGTTTTCGATTCTTTCTTGCTCATCAGTCGCTGCCGATCGAGCATGTTCATGAAATCGGTATTGCCGCCTGTGTTGAGCTGATAGGTGCGTTCGACAGCAACGCCGCGAGTTGTGAAAAGGTTCGAAAGCGCGCGGTGAACAATCGTCGCTCCCACCTGCGCCTTGATATCATCGCCCACGATCGGCAGCCGCCGCTCGCGAAATTTTGCTTCCCACGCATGATCGCTTGCGATGAAGACCGGAATGCAATTGACCACAGCCACGCCAGCTTCGAGCGCGCACCCCATGTAGAATTCGGTCGCATCCTGCGAACCGACCGGCAGGAAATTCAGCAGGATCTCGGCGCGCGTCTCGCGCAAGGCGCTAACGATATCGTGCATCGTCGCTTCCGGACCATCGGCGATGATGAAGCCACGCTCCCCCGCGGTCGTCATGTGCGGTGCCACGCTATCGAGGATCTTGCCCTTGATCACTTTAGGCCCCTTGTGGGGAACGTCAGTGTAAAACCGGGTGGTGTTGTTAGGCGCCGCAAAAATCGCCTCGCCGATCGTTTTGCCGACCTTGCGGCTATCGACATCGATGCCGAGCACGAACTCGACATCGCCCGCACCAAAACCACCGATGGTTTCGTGGATCAGCCCTTGCGTCGAGTTGGCAGCGCGATAGTGAAACACGCCTTGTACAAGAGAACTGGCACAATTGCCGATTCCTATGACCGCAACCCGAATCGGCTTCATACACTACATCCTCTAACGTGCGACCATCGCGTTGGCGTTTGCCTATGCTTCGACCACTTAACTTCCGGACCTGTCCGAACCTTCTTAACCGCGACAAATCAGACTATAAACCACCAAAGCATACTCTTTATTCGATGCAAATTAGGGATGACCCGTCGATTTCTATGTCATGACCTGTTTCGACGTTGCAGTGCGTTAGACCCCCAAACGGGTGGAATCAATCCTGTTTCACCACGCACGACGCTCTCTCCGACCGATCCTGACGCGCAAAATGGCAATCTCATCGCCCGATTGGCAGGGCTCCGGCGCGCGTCCGAATTGTTCTTTACGCATGAATGTGTCAGAAATCTGTGCGGGCGAAAAACTGCGGGGCATGATGCCGATTGTTTGCATTGATTGCCGCTATATCGGCCCCCGCCCGAGCGGCATTGGCGAAATGGTGCAGGCGTTGGTCGATTGCCTGCCACAACTGGCACCCGATCTTCAATTTCGGCTGATCAGGCACCGGTCGCATCCCGATCGCCTCAGCCATGCCCCGAACGTTCGCGAAATCTGCACGGGCAGTCCGGCAAATGGGCCTGCGACGATGTGGTGGCTCGCGCAGACTGTCGATGTATCGGGCATCGATATGTTTCATGCGCCTTTCAACATTCTGCCAGCCGGCCTTTCCGTTCCGACGATTACGACCGTCCACGATATCATGTGGCTTGCCTCGCCCGAACTTTGCGGGGCTGGCCTGCGCTGGCGTGTCGAGCGGGCATTCTACCGGCATGGGATCGCCCGCGCCCTGGCATCAAGCTCTGCGATCACGACAGTCAGCCAAGCAAGCCGTGATGCTATCGCTGATCGGTCCCCTGCTGCAGGCGAACGCACCTATGTGACGCCGTCAGGCGTTTCGGCCGAATTTTATCCTGTCGCCGCCAATGCCGAACGCCTCCACCAACTTGGCATTCCGACCGGCAGTCAGTTCGTGCTGGCCGTTGGCCAATTCGCCCCATACAAAAATCACGAAGGCGCAATCCGGGCGTTTGCGCTGGCGTGCAAGGACCGGCCCGATATCGCGCTGGTGCTCGTTCAGCGGATGGGACGCCGGGTCGAAACATTGCTCGCGCTGGCAGATCGGCTCGGGATCGGCGGGCGCGTTCATCTCTTGCAGTCGGTCGCGCGCGCCGATCTTGTGCTGCTGTATAGCTCTGCCATGGTGCTGCTTCACCCGTCGTTTTGCGAAGGGTTCGGCAATCCGCTTGTCGAGGCCATGGCCTGTGGATGCCCCGTTATCACCAGCAACATTTCGGCGATGCCCGAAGTCACAGGACCTGCGGCAATCCATGTCGATCCGCACGATCCCGCAGCCATGGCGCAAGCGCTTGTGAACGTGATCGATGACGAAAATCTGCGTTCGCGATTGCGCACCC
>JANPIQ010000338.1:0-7386 GCA_031425075.1 Sphingomonadales bacterium | reverse complement strand
CCCGTCATCGGCGCGCGCCTCTTCGTGGAACCAGACGGTGTGATCGAGGCTGGCTGTCTGGAACCCCGGCATTGTCCAGTGGACGCCGTGCGGCAGCGTGCAGGTGCCAAGCAGCGAGGTATCGCTGGCATAAGCGATTACGGCGCGGTGCAGCGCGGAATCGTCGCCGATCGGCACGCGCAGCCGGAACCAGCTGTTCTGGATCGCGGGGAAGCGTTTTTCGGCACCTGTAAAATCGCGCGGGTTGCACGGGCGATGTTCGAGCGGACGTTCGCGGGTGAAATTTTCGCGGAATTTCTCAGGAATCTTGTCCGAATGGGCCGCGCGCAATTCGGCTTCGGATTGCAGATCTTCGGGGCTGGGCACATCGGGCATCGGCGTCTGGTGCGCAAAGCCGTCCTCGAACTTCTGGAACGATGCCGCCATATTGAAAATCGGGCGATCCTGCTGCAGCGCGATCACCCGTCGCGTCGAAAAACTGCCGCCATCGAAATCGCGCTCGACGCGGTAGGTGATCTCATAATCTTCAGAACCTGCACGCATGAAATAGGCATGGCACGAATGCGCGGCGCGGCCTTCCTCGACGGTATCCTGCGCCGCCACCAGTGCCTGCGCGATCACCTGCCCGCCGAAAACGCGGCCCACCCCGCCTTCATTGCGTTTCCCCAGATACCAGCCATCGCCCATCCGCTGGACGTCGAGCAGATCGACAAGTTTGGCGACAAGGCCTTGCGAACTCAACTGCGAATCAGACATGTCTTGCGGTTAGCAGCGGCATTGTTGCGATGCAAAATGACGGGCGAGGCATGATCACTGACCACCTTATCCCGGCATGAAAACCGACCAGCCCGTCGCCTCGGCCAGCCGCTCGAGCGCGCGGGTGCCCAGTTTCGAATTGCCGCGCGCGTTCAGTCCAGGCGCCCATACCGCAATCGATGCCTTCCCAGGCACAATCGCGAGAATCCCGCCGCCAACCCCCGATTTGCCCGGAATTCCGACGCGGAAGGCAAATTCGCCCGACCCGTCATAATGGCCGCACATCAGCATCAGCGCGTTGATCCGCCGCGCCAGGACGGGCGATACAATGGCCTCGCCGCTGTCGGGGTGCCGCCCGTCATGCATCAAGAAGCGCCCCGCCATCGCGAGCTGCCGGCACGACAGCGCGAGTGCGCACTGGTGGAAATAAAGCTTCAGCGCGCCTTCGACATAAGGATCCATATTGCCGAAGCTTTTCATGTAATTGGCGAGCGCGACGTTGCGAAAGCCGGTGTCGGCCTCAGAATTGGCCACTTCGTTATCGATGTTAATGCCATCGTCGCTTGCCAGCATCCGCACGAACCGCAACACATCGCCGATCGCTACGCGCGCATCGTTCGCGTTGAGCACGACATCGCTCACCACGATCGCGCCTGCGTTGATGAACGGATTCCGCGGGATGCCGTGTTCGTTTTCAAGCTGGACAATCGAATTGAACGCCGATCCCGAAGGCTCTCGCCCCACCCGCCGCCACAGTTCATCGCCATGGCTTTGCAGTGCCATCGTCAGCGTGAACACCTTGGATACCGACTGGATCGAAAACGCCTCATCGGCATCGCCTGCCACATGCACGCTGCCATCGCCGAGCACGGCGGCGATTCCGAACCGTTCGGGTGACACGCGGGCAAGCGCGGGGATATAGTCGGCAGGTGCCCCCTTGTCGGGCATCAATGCCATGTCTGCGGCTATTCGGGCCAAGATGGCTGGTATGTCTGTCATCGTTCGCTTCATGCCAGACGCGGCGCACGCACGGAAGATGCCTATGCGCAAAGGCGGGTAGCATTGCGTGCCCGAATGCGTCAGACTGCAGCGATGCATGGCGCGCGCTGGTCTCAATCATTGCCTAACGATGTCCAAGCAGAGATCATAGCGCGCACCAAGGTCAGGCGTTTTCGCGACGGGGCCATGCTGTTTTCCGAAGGTGACGCAAACACCGGCCTTCACCATTTGCTCGACGGTCGGATCCACATTACAGGCACCGCGCATGACGGCGCATTGGCGCTGATGGCGATACTGCGACCGGGGGATTGGACCGGTTTCCTCGCCAATCTCGACGGCGGTTGTTATGCACTCGATGCGTGCTGCGTCACAGATTGTGAAGTCGCGACGCTCTCGCCGCAATCGGTGCGCGAGATCTTCGAAACCAGTGTCACGCGGTACAAATTGCTGGCCAGCCCCGAACTGATCGTGGCGCGGCGCAATTACCGCTATCTCGTCGAACAGCAGGGCGGCCCGCCGCTCCAGCGATTGGCGTATCGCCTGCTCGATCTGGCGAGCGGGCCGCATGGCCAGCCGGGAGACGGATCGGGCGCGCCTGTCCAGATCAGCCAGGAACAGCTTGGCTCAGCCGCGCGGCTGTCACGCCAGAAAGTCAATGCGCTGCTGCAAATTCTTGTCGATCGCGGCCTCGTTTCGATCTCGCGCAACAGTGTGTTCATCACCGACGAAGAGGCGATGAAGCGCCTCGCGCTGTGGCAACGTTAACGCAAAGTTTTGTCATCGAGATGACAGAAGGCAAGGCCGAATTGGCGTAGGCCCGCAATCTGTTCGGGAGAGTGAATATGCATCCGAGATTGCCCGCATTGTCGCTCTTGCTGATGGTCGCTTCGCCTTGTGTTGCGCAACAAGGCGGGGCGCTTATCAGTGCCGATCCGGTGGTCGAAACGCCGGGCGGGATGCAGGCGTGGAAAATCCGTTACTGGACGACCACCGATCGAGGTACCCCGCAACAGGTAACCGGCATGGTCGTGGCGCCACGCGAAGCGATGCCGCGCGAACCACGCCGGGTGATCGCGTGGACGCACGGCACATGGGGCACCGCCGAATCGTGCGCGCCGTCGCTTTCGCCCAAATTCTTTACAACGACTGCCGCGCTCGATGCCGTGCGAAAGGGTTATGTCGTGGTGGCGCCCGATTATCCCGGGCTTGGATCTGCAGGCCCGCATCCGTATCTGGTGGGAACGGTAACGGCGCGCGCCACGCTCGACGCGGTCCGCGCGGCACAACAGATTGCTGGGGCCGCCGCTGGTAACCGTTTTGCCGTGTGGGGGGAGAGCCAGGGCGGGCACGCAGCGTTGTGGACAGGGCAGTTGGCTTCAAGGGACGCCGCAGGGCTGACGCTCATTGGCGTTGCCGCTGCTGCTCCGCCGACCAACCTTGCCGCCAATTTCCGTCAGGCGAGCGATCCGAGCGCCAAGGCCTTCCTGACCGCGCTCGCGGCCACCAGCTGGTCGCAATATTATCGCGTGCCGCTCGTTCTTGGTCGCCGTGGAACGCCTGCACTGATGACGCGGCTGGCGCGCAATTGCGTGGTCATCGAATCAAAGCCCAAATTCGGTATGATGCTCGGCATCCTTGCGCTGCGCCGCGATTTGCAGACGGTCGATTTTCCGGCGCTTCGCCCGTGGCAAGGCTTCATCGCCGCCAACAGCACGGCCCCGATCCAGCAGGTGCCGGTGCTGATCGCGCAGACGCAGGCCGATCCGCTTGTTGCCCCTGCGGTCACCCGCCAGTTTGCAAGGCGCTTGTGCGCAAACCGGGTGCGCGTGCGCTGGATCGATCTGCCGGGTGGCGATCATGCCACCAGCGCGCAGCAAAGCGCTGGCCAGACCATCGCCTGGATCGATGAGCGCTTTGCAGGCACCCGCGCCGAAAACAATTGCGGACAGATTTGATCGATGCGCGCCCAGACACAACAGGAGAAGCAAGATGAAAATAGGATTTGGAATGCTGGCAATCGCCGCCGTCGCCGTCGCAGCATCGGCCACAGCATCGACCCCCGGGTCGTGGCAGCAGATGGACGGCCGCGTCGATCGCGCCTGCTTGCTCGCATCGGGGCTGATGCAGCCGAAGATAGCTGCCGACCGCGCTTCGTTTCCCGACCGCATGCCGATCGAACTGCGGATCGTCGAAGGCTATAACAGCCAGTCGGTGATCGACGTGAAAATCTGCGCTTACGATCGCCGCACCCGCCGTGTTGCCTTTACGCCTGCAAGCGGGCGCCTGGGCGTTTATCGCAACTGAGATGGCGCCGGGTCTGGCGGCGGCGCGCGAAACAAGGGTCGCGCAACAATCCACCCCGCCAGAGCCCCGGCAATTTGCGCCGCGACAAAGCCTGCCACATCGCCCGGCGCGATGCCGGCGAAGCTGTCGCTCAATCCGCGCGCGACAGTGATTGCGGGGTTGGCAAAACTGGTTGACGAGGTGAACCAGTATGCCGCGACGATATACAGCGCGACGCTGGCAGGCACGGCGCTCTGCCGCCAGCGGATCGTGCCAAGGATCGTCAGGATCAGGCCGAAGGTCGCGACGAATTCGCCTGCCGATTGCCCGATTCCAGTGCGCGCCTTATCCGATAGCTGGATGATCGGCAGGTCGAACATCAGATGCGCGGTCCACACGCCTGCGATCCCGCCCGCCATTTGCGCAGCACCATAAGCGAGCGCAACCACCACACCGATTTCGCGGCGCAGCGCCATCACCAGCGTGACTGCCGGGTTGAAATGCGCGCCAGATATCGGTCCCAGCATTGTGATGAGAACGAACAGGATCGCGCCTGTTGCGATCGTATTGCCGAGCAGCGCTACCGCCACATTGCCGCCGCTGAGCGCTTCGGCCATGATCCCTGATCCGACCACCGTGGCGAACAGGAAAAACGAACCCAGCGCTTCGGCGGTAAGGCGGCGGCCAGAATCGGTGCTCAAGCCGCACCCTTTCTGGTCGCCCCGTCCTCGCGTCCGATCGCGCTCAGCTCGCTTTGCAGCACCATATCATCGAGTGCCTCGATTGGTAGCGCAAGGAACAGCTCGATCCGCCGCCGCAAATGGCGAAGCGCATGCACGAACGCCTCGCGCTGGCCTTCGCCTTCGACCGCCGCTGGGTCTTCGATGCCCCAATGCGCGGTCATCGGCTGGCCGGGCCAGGTCGGGCAGATTTCGCCTGCCGCATTGTCGCACACGGTGATGATGAAATCGAAATGCGGCGCCCCCCCGCCGGCGAATACGTCCCAGCTTTTAGAAGAATAGCCTTCGTGTGGAAAGCCAAAAGACTTGAGCACATCGATTGCCACCGGGTGGACCTGCCCCTTGGGGAAACTGCCCGCGCTATATGCGGCAAA
This sequence comes from Sphingomonadales bacterium, assembly GCA_031425075.1. Classification (GTDB taxonomy): domain Bacteria; phylum Pseudomonadota; class Alphaproteobacteria; order Sphingomonadales; family Sphingomonadaceae; genus Aquisediminimonas. The sequence goes on along the minus strand of JANPIQ010000338.1, from coordinate 2,234 downwards.
CCGCCCCGCCCCGTCGTGATTGAGCAGTGCTTCGGCAAGGATCGACCGCGCCGAATTGCCGGTGCACAGAAACAGCACGTTATAGGTGCGCGCGCTCATCGCACGCCAGCCGGGGTGCAGCATGGCATGGGTGCTGCGGCGTGGGACTTTGCGCCCGCCGTTGCACTCAATCTGGTTATTGCGAGTTCCTCGACGGGCTTGTCTCCGTAAGCGGTCGTTTCGCCATTGGTCAGGAAGGTTTCCCAGATCACACCGTCAGGATCGGTGATCCAGTTCTTTTCGGAAGTGGCATAGCAGCAGTTGGTCGCGCCTTCTTCGAGCACAGGGCGGCCTGCCGATTTGAGCCGCGCATGGACCTCGGCCAGTTCCTCGGATGTTTCGACTTGAAGCCCAATATGTTCGACACCGATCGCAGTGTGATCGGTCGACGAAATTGCGAAATTGACGCGCGGGTCTTCGAGCATCCATTTGGCATAATCGGCCTTTTGCACCGTGGGTGCTGCGGCAAACAATGTGGAGTAAAACGCCACCGAAGCATCGAGGTTTTCGACACCAACATGGAGATGCATCCGCTTCATGCGACTTTCCTTTCGTCAACAAGTTGGGGTTCGCACGCCGTATCGGTCGTGCAGTCGCCGCCTGCGCAGCAATTTTCGGTGAGATAGCCCATCAGCGCGTTCATCGCGGCATAATCGGCAGTGTAAATCAGCGACCGGCTTTGCCGCCGTTGTATTATGAGACCAGCATTGGTCAGCTGGGCAAGGTGAAAGCTCAGCGACGACGCTGGGATGGTCAGCCGTTCGGCAAGCGAGCCCGCCGCAAGGCCATCAGCCCCCGCTTGGACAAGCAGCCGGAACGCCGCCAGCCGATGCTCCTGCGCCAGCGCCGATAGGGCGCGAATCGTGAAAGCTGCATTGCTCATGATTCGATATTTCGATGATTATCGAATTATTGTCAAATGGCCAACGGCAGCTCTGACGAGCGAGTGGACAGGCGGCTTTTGGAAGGAAAGCGGCAAAAGCCGCCATCCATTCACTGTGGTCTAATTTGGCCGCAGTCGCTAACATAGCCGAATTCATCGCAATGACGAAAGCCGGAGAAGCGGCAGAATTGTTCTGGAATTTCTTCGACGAGGTGCTGGCGACCGACGGTCTGCCGGCGCGCAGGGGGGTGCGGGCTATCCTTCAACTTTCTGATGAATCCGCCACTTTTTCAGGTGCCATCCCGGGTCGCAATGATGACGGCGTCGAGACCAAGAGCGCCGACCAGGTTCGCGATCGACGGCACGGGGCCGCCCCCACAGTGCGACGAAGCGACGATCGGCGAAGTGATTGCACCCCTGCCCCCGCCCTGTTATATCCTGCGGCCAACGCCCCGGCATCGCGTCACATACCCGACGCATCGCCGGGGCTTTACAGTTTCAGTCAGGACGCACGCTTCATGAACCGTCGCCGCCAGATTTACGAAGGCAAGGCCAAAATCCTTTACGAAGGGCCCGAGCCAGGGACGCTGATCCAGTATTTCAAGGACGATGCCACTGCGTTCAACGCGCAGAAAAAGGGCACGATCAACGGCAAGGGCGTGATCAACAACCGCATTTCGGAACATATGTTCACTCTGCTCGGCGGCATCGGGATCCCGCATCATTTTCTGAAGCGGCTCAACATGCGCGAACAGCTTGTGCGGCAGGTCGAGATTATTCCGATCGAAATCGTCGTGCGCAACGTCGCGGCCGGGTCGCTGTCGAAGCGATTGGGGATCGAGGAGGGCACGCCGCTGGCGCGCACGATCCTCGAATTTTGCCTCAAGGACGATGCGCTTGGTGATCCCTTGGTCACCGACGAACATATTGCGTGCTTTGGCTGGGCAAGCCAGGAGGAAATGCACGAAATTTCGGATATGGCGATCCGCATCAACGACTTCATGTCGGGGCTGTTCGCGGGCATCGGCATCAAGCTTGTCGATTTCAAGCTCGAATTCGGGCGCGTGTGGGAAAACGACTATGCCCGCGTGATCCTTGCCGATGAAATCAGCCCCGATGGATGCCGGTTGTGGGACATGGAAACCAACGAAAAGCTCGACAAAGACAGGTTTCGCCGGGATCTGGGAGGTGAAGTCGAGGCGTATCAGGAAGTTGCGCGGCGCATGGGGCTGCTGCCCGAAGGTGCAGACAATGCCGTGCTCGATCTCGAGACGCACCGCAAGAAACTCGGAAAATAGGCAGCTTTTCGAAG
>JANPIQ010000337.1:0-12467 GCA_031425075.1 Sphingomonadales bacterium | reverse complement strand
CTGATCTTCTATCTCGTCCAGCATTGGGCCTTCACCGATTCCAAATCCACGCTGATCTATGGGGCGTATACCGCTCTTGTCTACATCACTCCGGTGCTCGGCGGCTATCTGGCGGATCGCTATCTGGGGCAGCGCAAGGCGGTGCTGTTTGGCGGGGTTCTCCTTGCTGCTGGGCACAGCCTGATGGCGGTCGAAGGTGTTGGAGGGCAGAATGATCCGACGATCAATGTCTTCTGGGCCGCGCTTGCGTTCATCATTGTCGGCTCGGGATTCCTTAAGGCCAACATCTCGGTGATGGTCGGGCAGCTTTACAAGATGACCGATGTCCGCCGCGATGGTGCATACACGATCTTCTATATGGGCATCAACGTCGGCGCGGCCATCGGCACGATCCTCGTGGCGTATCTGGGGCAAACGATCGGCTGGGGTTATGGCTTCGGGCTGGCGGGCATAGGGATGCTTGCAGGGCTGGTGGTGTTCGTGCTCGGCAAGGCTGCGCTGAAGGGCGCTGGCGAGGCGCCTGTGCTGCTTACGAAGTCAAAGGAGTGGACCATTTACGGCATTGGCCTTGCCGCCGTGGCCGTGATCTGGGCGCTTGTTCAATATCAGGATGTCATCCAGACCTTGCTCGCGATTTCGGGCATTGCACTGCTCGGCTATGTCCTGTTCGAAAGTTTCAAGCTCGAAAAGGAACCGCGTGAACGCATGTTCGCGATCCTCTTCTTGATTTCGCTCAATCCGATCTTCTGGGGGCTGTTCGAACAGGCGGGCGGATCGATGAACCTGTTCACCGATCGCTTTGTCGACCGCAGCGGCGTGCCCGCTGGGATTTTCCAGTCGATCAACCCGATCTACATCATTCTGCTCGCGCCCTTGTTTGCCGGACTGTGGCAATGGCTTGGGCGACGTGGGAAGGAGCCTTCGGCACCGGCCAAGTTCGGGCTGGCTTTGCTCCAGATGGGGCTGGCCAATCTCGTGCTTGTCTGGGGCGCGGCCGCCTATGGCATCGCAGCGATGACGCCGGTCATTCTCGTGTTCATGTATTATCTGTTCGCGACGACTGCCGAATTATGCCTCTCGCCTGTCGGACTCTCAGCGATGAACAGGCTCGCGCCCAAATATCTTGCGTCGCTGATCATGGGGGCGTGGTTCTACATGACGGCAGTCGGCAATTTCGTCGCGGGCAAGATCGGCGAAGCGACCGGCGGCGAGAGCGGTGAGATGACCAAGGAAGGGCTGCTCGATGTCTATGAACTGTTCGGCTTCATATCGATCGGCGTTGGCATCGCGGTGCTGCTGGTGTCGCCCATCGTCAAACGCTGGATGCACCTCGATTCACTGCGCGATGACGATCTTGCGGGGACGGCCCAACTCGCCGAGCCGAAGGCGGCAGGCATGAACCCCCAGGCGGAGCGGATATGAAAAGACTATGGGTTGCCGTTGCCACGCTGGCGCTGATTACAACACCCGGTGCCGCCAAGCGCGACAGGGATCGCGACGAACCCGAAGAGAAGTCCGAAAAGGCGGGCGATAAGGACACATCCGATGAGAAATCGGAGAAGTCGGGATCCAAGGCGTCGAAGTTGGCGCTGAACAAGGATCCTTATCCCTCGACCTATAAGGCGTTCCCGGGGCGTCCGACCGCCGTCACCAACGTCACGGTGTTCGATGGCGAAGGCGGCAAGTTCGAACGCGCGACGGTGCTGTTCCGCGACGGCAAGGTCGAAAAAATCGATACCGGCGGCGGTGCGCCTGACGGTTATGACAAGGTCGACGGCACCGGCAAATGGCTGACGCCCGGCATCATCGACATCCATTCGCACCTTGGCAATTACCCCACCCCGGGTGTCGACGCGCATTCGGATGGCAATGAAGCGACCGGCCCGGTCCGTTCCGAAGTCTGGGCCGAACACAGCGTCTGGCCGCAAGACCCGGGATTCAGCCGCGCGCTTGCCAATGGCGGCGTGACCGCGCTGCAGATCCTACCCGGTTCGGCAAACCTGTTCGGCGGGCGATCGGTGACGCTCAAAAACGTCTATGCGCGGACGGCGCAGGGGATGAAGTTCCCGGGTGCCCCCTATGGCCTCAAAATGGCGTGCGGGGAAAACCCCAAGCGCGTTTACGGCAGCCGCAACCAGATGCCTGCCACGCGGATGGGCAATATGGCGGTCAACCGCCAAACGTGGATCCGCGCTGCCGATTACAAGCGCAAGATCGACAAGGGCGATACCGTCCTCCGCGATCTCCAGCTCGAGACTCTCGCTGGCGTGCTTGCGGGCGAGATTTCGGTGCAGAACCATTGCTACCGCGCCGATGAAATGGCGGTCGTCATCGATATGGCAAAGGAATTTGGCTACAAGGTCTCAACCTTCCACCACGCGGTCGAAAGCTACAAGATCGCCGATCTGTTGAAGGCCGAAGGCATTTGTTCGGCGATGTGGGCCGATTGGTATGGCTTCAAGATGGAAAGCTATGACGCGGTCGAAGAGAATATCGCGCTCGTCCATAATGCGGGCGCGTGCGCGATCGTCCATTCGGACGATGCCAACGGGATCCAGCGATTGAATCAGGAAGCGGCAAAGGCACTCGCTGCTGGCCGTCGCATGGGGTTCATCGTACCCGATGAAGTGGCGTGGACCTGGCTCAGCCACAACCCCGCCAAGGCACTGGGGATCGGTGACAGGACAGGCAGCCTCAAACCCGGCAAGATGGCCGATATCGTGCTTTGGAACGGCTATCCCTTCTCGGTTTATACCCGGCCCGACAAGGTCTGGGTCGATGGCGCGCTGATGTTCGATGCGCAGGATCGCACGCGGCGTCCAGTGAGCGACTTCGAGCTCGGCCAGCCCGGCGAAGGAGATGTGAAATGAGGGCGCTTCTCAACTCCATCCTCCCCATTTCTCTTGAAATGGGGAGGCGGACCGCCGCGCGCAGACGCGGTGGTGGAGGGGCTGACGCCACCGTAAGCTGCCCCTCCACCATTCGACGTCTTCGCGTCGAACGGTCCCCCTCCCAATCGCACGCGCGATGGGGAGGATGGGTGGCAGTCGTAGCCCTCCTCACCGCCACTCCCGCACTCGCCCAAAGTGTTGCCATCACCGGCGGCAAGGTCGTGATCGGCGATGGCACGGCCCCGATCGAGGGCGGCACTGTTGTCATCGTCAATGGCCGCGTGACGGCGGCAGGGCGCGGCGTTGCGATTCCGGCAGGGCTTCCGCGCGTCGATGCCGCGGGCAAATGGGTGACACCGGGCATTGTCGCAGGGTTCAGCCGGCTGGGGCTGGCAGGCGTCGATGCAGTCGATCCGTCGAACGATACATCGGCGGCCAATTCGCCATTCAACGCGGCAATCGATGTGGCCCCTGCGGTCAACCCCGATATCCAGCCGATCGCGATCAGCCGGGTCGCCGGCGTGACGCGTGCGATCGTTTCGCCGTCTGCAAGCAACGCGATTTTTGGCGGCATGGGTGCCGCGATAGATACCGGGGCCGACGCCAATCCGGTCAGCACTGCGCGGCTGTTCCAGTTCGTCCAGTTCGGCGAAGGCGGGGCGCGACGGGCTGGCGGCAGCAGGCCGGCGCTCTACGCAATGTTCAGGAACGCACTGACCGAGGCGCGCGAGGCTGTGGCGGGTGTCTATCGCGACAATGCCATGTTGCGGCGGGTCGATGCGCAGGCGCTGATCCCGGTCGTCAACGGCACGATGCGGCTCGCGATTCATGTCGAGGGTGCAACCGATATTCGCGCTGTGCTGGCGTTGAAGCGCGAATTCCCCGCGCTCAACATCGTGCTGGTCGGCGCAACTGAGGGCTGGCGCGTCGCGAACGAGATCGCTGCGTCGGGGATTCCGGTGATCGCATCGGCGATGAAAGATTTGCCCGCCTCGTTCGAACAGATCGCCTCGACCCAGTCGAACATCGGGCGAATGAAGGCGGCTGGCGTCAAGGTCTCGATCGGGATGGTCGATGATGATGATACGCGGCAGGCGCAATATGCAATGCAGTATGCCGGCAACATGGTTGCACTCACCCGCGTGCCCGGCGCGAGCGGGCTGACCTGGGATCAGGCCTTTGCCGCGATCACGTCGGGTCCTGCTGAAGCCATGGGGATTGGCGGCGACATCGGCAGCTTGCGCGCCGGACGCCGCGGCGATGTCGTGATCTGGGATGGCGACCCGCTCGAGCTCGCCACATCGGCCGAAAAAGTCTGGATCGACGGCGTGCAGCAGCCACTGTCATCACGGCAGACGCGGCTGCGGCAGCGTTATGCCAAACCAGAGGAAGGCGCGCTGCCCAAGGCGTATGAGCGGTAAGGTGGACATCGACGATCGCTTCGAAGCGTCGGGCAGCCCGGCCGAACGGCTGCTGATGCTGCAATATGATTTCCTGAAGCACCTTACATCGCTGTCGCTGCTGGCGATTGGCGGCACCGTGACCTTTGCGGGCTCGATCTTTGCCGAGGTGTCAGACAAGCAGACCCTCTGGTCGGCGACGGGCGGCTTCGCCATTGCGGCAATCCTTGCCTTCACCGGCCAGATGAGCCTGCTGCGCAGTCTCGACGTGTCAAGCATCGCGACGGCCAATTGGAAACGCTGGATCCTCGGGCAATGGGGGCTGAAGCCTGCGCACTCGATCGCGGTCGCCGCATTCGTGCTGTCGCTCAGTGTCGGCGCGCTAATCGCCTTTGCGTTCGAAAACCTGGAATGAGGAGCGCCTTATGACCATGCTCGTGCTCGCCCTCGCGGCCTTTGTCGGCACGCACTTCCTGCTGTCGCATCCGTTGCGTGCGCCGCTGGTCAAGTCGATTGGCGAGAATGGCTTTTCGATCGTCTATTCGCTGGTGGCGTTCGCGACGTTTGGCTGGACGATCTGGGCGTTTCGCGGCGCGCCTGTAACCGCACCGCTGTGGGATGTTGGCGACGGGCTGTGGATCGTCTCGACCGCGATCATGCTGGCGGCCTCAATCTTGTTGGTTGGATCGTTCATCGGCAACCCTGCACTGCCAGCCCCCGGCGCTGCCGAAGCCGCGCGCAAGTCGCCGCGCGGCGTGCTTGCGATCACGCGGCACCCGATGATGTGGAGCTTTGCGCTGTGGGGCGTCGCGCATATTCTCGTGGCACCCAATCAAGCGACATTGGCGCTGTGCATCGCGGTTGCGGTGCTGGCGCTGGTCGGATCGAAGCTGCAGGACGGCAAGAAGGCGCGATTGATGGGGGCAGCGTGGGCCGAATGGGAAACGAAGACCAGCTACATCCCCTTCGCGCGCCAGCTGGCGGGCGGCGGCTGGTGGGCGGCATGGCCGGGGCGGACGGTGATGCTCGGCGGCATCGCGCTTTGGCTCATCGCAAGCTATGCACACTCTTGGTTCGGATGGCCAACAGCGGGAATGTGGCGCTGGTTCTAAAGAACCGCGCCTCAGTCGAGCGTGGGAAGCAGCTTGCCGAGATATTTCAGCCGTCCGGTGGGTCGTTCGGGCGGCACGGGCTTTCGCGGCAACAGGCTTCGGACATCGGCATAGTCGAGTTTTGGCGGTGAGCCCGGATAGGTGCCTTGGCCTTTTGCGAACTGGCTTGCAGCACCGGAAGACGCCAATGCCCGCGGATAGATGAAGCCATGGACCGGCCATGCCGTCGTCCCAAGGTCGCCCAGCGGCGCGAACCACACGCGGACGCGGCTCCAGTCGCCGTCATCGGACACGTCGCGAATTTCGACATCCCGTTCGACCTGGCCACGCCGTCCGTCGATCCGCGACCAGTTGGCATGGGTCACCTTGATCGTGCGCCGGTCGATGATCTCACTGACGGTGGCGACGTGGCCCAGCCGCATGGGGCCGTGCGGCTGGAACGCCATTACCGCACCCAGCTTTGGCTGTGTCCCTCGCGCGTATCGTCCGTCGGCCTTGCCCCACCACGTCCAGGCATCGCCATAGATCTGGATGCCCGATATCTCGCGCGCAAAAGGGACGCATTCCCAATGGTATCGCGGTGCTGGCTCTTGGAACGGAATTGCTGATGCGGGTTGCCAGGCTGCCATGGCGCACAATAACGCCACCCCCCATCGCCATCGTCGCAGACCCGTCGCCATTACGGCTCCATATCCGGCAGGGTTTGGAAACGCGGTTATCAACTATGGTTAACACGGCGGTTACCAAGACCAGGCCGATGCACGAGGCACTTGCCAAAACGACGTCGGATGCCGCATGCTGCCGTGCGATATCATTGCCATAACGCGCTGGTACCGCGCGTGAAAAAAGGACTTCGTCATGACCGCCGACCCCATAGTCATTTCATCCTATGCCCGCACGCCAATGGGGGGCATGCAGGGCGCGCTTGCCGGTATGTCGGCAACGCAGCTTGGGGCAACCGCGATCAGAGCTGCGGTTGAGCGATCAGGCATAAATCCTGATGCTATCGATCAGGTCATTATGGGATGTGTCCTTCCTGCAGGTCTGGGGCAAGCCCCCGCGCGTCAGGCGGCCATCCATGCGGGTCTTCCCATTTCCACTGGCGCTACTACGATCAACAAGGTTTGTGGGTCGGGGATGAAAGCCACAATGATGGCCGCCGAAGCGATCATGGCGGGCACATCCGACATCGTCGTCGCGGGCGGAATGGAAAGCATGACCAACGCGCCGTATCTCCTGACCAAGCACCGGTCGGGCGCGCGGATGGGGCATGACAGCATCAAGGATTCGATGTTCCTCGACGGGCTCGAGGACGCCTATGACGCTGGCCGTGCGATGGGCAGTTTCGCTGAAGAAACCTGCACCCAATATCAGTTCACGCGCGAGGCGCAGGATGAATATGCGCTGCGTTCGCTGTCACGCGCAAAGGAGGCCATCGGCAATGGCGCGTTCGATCGCGAGATTGTGGCCGTCGATGTCACCACCCGCGCGGGCACCACGACCGTGTCGGTCGATGAGCAGCCGGGCAATGCCAGGCCTGACAAAATCCCAACGTTAAAGCCTGCGTTCGCCAAGGATGGCACGATCACCGCCGCTAATGCATCATCGATATCGGATGGTGCAGCTGCGTTGGTCGTCACCAAGCAAAGTGTTGCCGAAGCGCACGGATTGCCGATTGCCGCGCGACTAGTCGCCTGGGCGACCAATAGTCAGGAACCTGCCAAGTTCACCTCGGCCCCCGTCTCTGCGATTCGCAAGGCGATTGCACAAGCAGGGTGGACGATCGATCAGGTCGATCTGTTCGAAATCAACGAAGCCTTTGCGATGGTGCCGATGATCGCGATGAAGGAATTGGGCATCGCGGCCGATAAGTTAAACGTCAATGGCGGGGCGACTGCGCTTGGCCATCCCATCGGCGCGTCGGGCGCGCGGATCATTGCCACTCTGGTGGCGGCCTTGCAAAACCGGGGATTGAAGCGTGGGATCGCGTCGTTGTGCATCGGCGGCGGCGAAGGCACCGCGATCGCGGTGGAGATTGCGTAAGGCCTCTCCAACGCGTTGGCGCACGGCACATGCCACGCGCGCGCATGTCGTTATCGATGCCTCCGAGTATTTCGAGGCGGTGCGTGAGGCTATGCTGAGTGCCCGGCAAAGGATCATGATGATTGGATGGGATTTCGACACGCGGATATCACTCACCCGGACGCGGCGGAAAAAGGGCGATCCGCCGTCACGTCTTGGCGATTTCATGCTGTGGGTCGCAGATCGCAACCCCGATCTCGATATTCGAATCCTCAAGTGGAATTTCGGTGCGCTGAAGGCGTTGACGCGCGGCACCACGGCATATGACGTCGCGCGATGGGCCCTGCACGATAGAATCAAGTTCAAGCTCGATAGCGCGCATCCCCTGGGGTGCAGCCATCATCAGAAAATCGTGATCATCGATGACAGGATCGCGTTTTGTGGCGGCATCGACATGACCAAAGATCGCTGGGACACGCGCGAGCATCTCGATGACGATCCTCGCCGCAAGCAGCCCAGTGGCAAGCCGCACGGCCCATGGCATGATCTGACCATGCTGGTCGAAGGCGAAGCAGCGGCTGCTTTGGGAGAATTGGGGCGGGCGCGATGGGCAATGGCGGGGGGTGAACCGATCGAGCCGTGCACCACCACAGGAGACGCGCCATGGCCCGCCTCGGTAAAGCCTGAGTTTCGTAACGTCGATGTGTCGATATCGCGGACGCGCGCGGCCTATAATGATCACGGCGAAGTCCATGAAATCGAGGCACTGTTCCTTGAACAGATCGCAAGCGCCAAGCGGTTCATCTATGCTGAAAACCAATATTTCGCTTCGCGCAAGATCGGTGAGGCGATTGCGGCCCGCCTGTGCGAACCCGATCCGCCCGAAATTGTTATCGTCGCGCCACAAACTGCCGATGGCTGGCTAGAAACCAAGGCGATGGACAGCGCGCGCGCCGAACTGATCCGCGCCATTGGCGTGAAGGACCACGCCAACCGCTTTGGCTATTATTGCCCGCAGACCACGGGCGGCGTGCCGATCTATGTTCATGCCAAGCTGATGATCGTCGATGATGAACTGGTGCGCGTCGGCTCGGCGAATATGAACAACCGCTCGCTGGGGCTCGACAGCGAATGCGATGTTACGATCGTTGCAAAAACCGATGATGAGTGCGCTACGATCACGCGGCTGCGCCACGGACTAATCGGTGAACATATCGGTATGACGGCAGACGTGGTGGCGACGCGGCTTGCAGGGGGGGAAACGATGCAAGCGCTGATCGAATCGGTGCCCCAATCGGGCAAATCTTTGAAGCGACTGGTATTGCCCGAACTCGGAGACGTCGAAACCGCGCTGGCGCAGAACCAGATTCTCGATCCCGAACGGCCTGAAGATATGTTCGAACCGTTTAGCAGCCCCGGGCTGTTCAGGCGCGGGCGGTTGCGCCCTGCAAGGGGCTAACCCGATGTGCGGGCTATGGCGAAGGCCCAGCGCATAATGGCAAACCAGCCGATGCGGCGCGGCGACGAAAATCGAGGCTTGATCATGATGCGACCCCTTTGCTGCTGCGACGATATCGTCGTCATGAGTCACCGTGATGACATTCAGCGTTAACACGCTCGACAATGGCGGGCGAAACTGGTCTGAGCGTCGCTGCGTCTGTGGGGCTTGGAGCGCGTATGGCTGAAAATCAGGACCGTCCGGACGGCGTGGCCAATACCGACCGCCGTGCATTGATGCTCGGAATTGCCGGGGCGTCCACCGTGCTGACAATCAAGCCCGCACTCGCGCAGTCGACAGGATCGGTGCTCAATTGCCAGATTCCTGTTCCCGATCCGGGCCGCACAGGAATGTATATTGCTGCAGACGGAATGACCGTTGCTGCCAACACGCCGGGTTCGTTCCCGCCGGCGATGCGGCCTTTCACCGGCGAACAGGTGAAGCGCGCGCTTCGGGGCAACACGCTGCCCGGTACGACCTACCAGCAGAGCCAGGCCTATCTCAACTATATCCGGCGGTTGCAGGCCGGCCAAAGCGGCTTTACCTGCTTTGCCTCGCTCCAGATGCCGGGGCGCTGATCCCAAGCACATGATGTTACGCTATGCCGCGCCGCCGCCGGGCGCCTGCCTGCGTGACGAGGCCGAAGGCCTGACGTTGCTCTATCACCGCGCTTCGGGTCAGACGCATATCCTGATCGAACCCGCACCGCACATCCTCGATGCGCTTGCCGATGCGCCGATGACCGAGGGCGAATTGCTGGCAACGCTTGCCGCTGCATTCGAAGTCAATCAGGCCGAAGCGGTCGGTGAACGGCTGGCTGAACTGGTCGCCGCCGGGCTGGTTTCGACATCATGAGGCGTTCGATGACCTTGGCCTGTGGACCCGTCACGTTCCGGATCGGCAGCGATTGGGCTGCGCCGATCAAAGCGCTTGATGCGCTGTACTCCGACTACCCAAAGCCGCAATCGACCATCCCGCATTTCACCGTCCGGCTTGAAGCCACGCGATGGTGGCGGCGATGGATCGCGCCCTCTATTGCGATTTCAGGCGATTTCAGGCTGCCTGAGGTGGCCCCGCTTGCGCTCGGCATGGGGTTGCTTGCCGCCGAAATGGCGATGAACCTGCAAGTGGCGCTGGGCGATCGGCGGTTCCTGCTGATCCATGCCGCTAGCGTCGAAAAGGATGGCAAGGCGCTGATCCTGACGGGCGAGTCGGGATCGGGCAAATCTACGCTCGCCGCGATGCTCGCGCTCAAGGGCTGGCGCTTCATCGGTGACGAATTCGCACTGATCGAGCCCGCAACTGGCCTGATTTACCCTTTCCCGCGCCCGACGAGCCTGAAAAACGATGCGATTGCGGCAATTTTGGCGCTGGCCCCTGCCGATCGATTTGGTCCGCTGCTGCGCGATACGCCCAAGGGCGATCTCCGCCACCTCGTGCCGCCGTCTGACGCGATCGCGCGGATGCATGAGCCCGCCCGGCCCACCCTGCTGCTCTACCCGCGCTTCGGGGCAAAGGCTGCGGTGCGTGACGTTGGCAAGGCGGAGAATTTTGTCAGGCTGACACAGGCATCGACCAATTATGTCGCACTGGGCGAAACCGGATTCCAAGCACTGACCCGCTTCGTTTCCGACGTTCCCGCGATTGCGGTCGATTATCCCGACAGTGCGACTGCGATCCGCACCGTCAACCGGCTCTGGAAGGCGCTGGGATGATGGATGCGCGGCATCTTGCCAAGGCGCTTGCCGACCCGCCTTATGTGCTGGGCCTTGATGATCGTGGCTGGGCGGCGCTGCTGGCGATGGCGCAAGCCGAGCGGCTGGCGGGCAGCCTTGCGGTTCGGCTCGATGGCCTTCCCATTCCCGCAGTCGCGCGCGAAGTCCTCCGTAATGCATTGGTGACAGCCGAAACCGGGCGCATTCGCGCTTTGTGGGAGGCAGAGATGGCGCGGCGGGCGCTTGCGCCACTGCGGATTCCGGTGATCCTCCTCAAAGGGACAGCGTTCGTCGCGGCAGGTCTCGATGCCGGGCGCGGGCGATTGATCGGAGATTGCGACATTCTCGTCCCACGCGACCGGATTGCTGAAGCGGAAGCCGCGCTGCTCGCGGCCGGTTGGGAGTGGGTCAAGCCCGATCCCTACGACGACACCTATTACCGCACATACATGCACGAATTGCCGCCGCTGATCCACAAGGACCGCGATGCGATGATCGACGTTCATCACAATATCCTGCCACCGACCGCGCGCACCGGGCGCGCTGATGCGGCGGCACTGATTGCGGGGGCGATGCCGCTGAACGAAGGATTGTTCACCCTCTCCCCTGAAGACATGCTGGTTCACGCCGCGGCGCATCTGTTTGCCGATGGCGATCTGGCGGGGGGCCTGCGCAATGTGTGGGACATCGACCGGCTGATCCGCGAACATGCCGAGATCGAAGGCTATTGGCAGCGGCTGGTCGAAGCCGCGCGGCGGCACGGGCTTGTCGCGCATGTCTCACGCGCGCTGCGGTTGACGCACCATTTGTTCGACACGCCGGTCGATGCCTTCCTCGCCTATCTGCCACGGCGGAGCGATGTCGCCTTCATGAGCCGCATCCTCGCGCGCGACCGCTGGGGACGCGAGACGCAGAAGGCCTTGCGCTTTGCCTTCTATGTTCGTTCGCACTGGATCCGGATGCCGTCACTGATGCTGGCGCGCCATTTGTGGACCAAATGGCGCACGCGTCAGCGCAGCCGCTGAAGCGTGGAGATCAGGTCGTCATAATGACCGATGATCGCATCGGCGCCAAGGTCTTCGATCGCGCGATCTGGATATCCGAAGGCGCATGCAATCGCGGGCACGCTCGCCGCCTTTGCCGCATCCACATCGAAGCTTGAATCGCCGACAAAGGCTGAATGCCCGCCGCCGCATCTCGCCACCATTTCGAAGATCGGGTCGGGCGCGGGTTTGGCGCGGCCGGGGCCGAGCGTATCGCGCCCGATGATCGTGGCGAACCGGTGCGCGAGCCCTAGTTCGCCAAGGAGGCGGTGCGACATCGCTTCGAGCTTGTTGGTCACGACGGCGAGTGTCACGCCCGCTGCTGCCAAAGCGTCAAGCGCGGCTTCGCAGCCGGGAAACGGGCGGCTGTGGGTGACGAGATTGGCCTCGTAATGTGCGAGAAATACTGGAAATATTTCGTCGATCAGCGCTTCATCACTGGCATCGCCCCCGTTGGTCGCCAGCCCGAGCGCGAGCATCCGCCGTGCGCCGCCGCCGATCGCGGGGCGAATCTGTTCGGGCGACAGCGGCGACAGATCGATGCTGGCAAGCGCCGCATTGGCCCCGCCGCGCAAATCTTCTGCGGTATCGACCAGCGTGCCATCAAGATCGAAGCCGACAATGTCGAAAGCGATGCGTATCATCGCGCCGCCCTGACGCAGCCTGCTGGAATCCGCAACAAATTGCTGGCAAAGGCCTCGACATGACAGACATTGCCGCCATCGTCCTTGCTGCAGGCAAGGGTACCCGCATGAAATCTGACCTTCACAAGGTGCTCCACCCGAT
>JANPIQ010000336.1:0-5159 GCA_031425075.1 Sphingomonadales bacterium | reverse complement strand
GCGCAGGTCAGTCGGGCTGTATCGCGATCCGTCTTCCTTCCGCGCATTCGGCTTGGGGGTGACCGAATACATGAAGATTTCGCCGAGACCGGTCGCGGTCGGCCCCATTGCGGGCTCGATTCCCGGCGGCAACTGCGTCTTTGCCGCCTGCAACCGTTCGTTGACGAGCTGGCGCGCGAAATACAGGTCGGTCCCATCGGCGAATACGACGGTGACCTGGCTCAACCCGTAGCGTGAGACCGAGCGCGTGTAGCTCAGACCCGGTACGCCCGCGATCGCGGTTTCGATTGGATAGGTGATCCGCTGTTCGGCTTCGAGCGGGGAGAAGCCTTCGGCCTCGGTGTTGATCTGCACCTGGACGTTGGTGATGTCGGGCACTGCGTCGATCGGCAGGCGCGTCGCGCTCCACACGCCGATAGCGATGAGCACGGCGACGATGGCGAGGACAAACCAGCGCTGGCGGATGGAAAAACCGATGATGCGGGGAAGCATGGTCTGGTGTCCGATCAATGGTCGTGGCTCGCGCCCGACTTTTCGACGTCGGCGCGGATCAGGAAGGCACCCTTGGCGGCATAGCGCGTGCCGGGTTTCAGACCCGACAGAACCTCGGTCCATTCTGGCGACTTGCGACCGAGTTCGAGCATCCGCACTTCGTAAGCCTCGCCGAAATTGGCGAAGACCACGGTGAAATCGCGGAAGCGTTGCAAGGCTTCGGTGCGGACGGCGAGCGGCACTGTCACGGCATTGACCGTCACGCGGCCGTGCAATGCCATGCCAGGCCGCCAGCGTCCGTCTCGGTTGGGCAGGATCGCGCGCATTAGCGCGGTTCCCGCTGCGGCATTGCCCTCGGGCAGATAGCCCGACAATTGCCCCTCGCCGACCGGCTGGCCGTCGAGCGTTTCGATGACGACGCGCTGGCCGGGCCGGATCGTCGCCAGGTCGCGCGGGAAGACATTGAACACGACCGTGGTCGCCGCCGGGTCGCTGATGACAAAGATTGGCTGGTCATAGGCGACGTTGCCGACATTGGCGTTGCGCTCGGCGATGACACCGCTGACTGGCGCGAACACCGGGTAGATTTGTAGCGACTCGCTCGATTCGATACGGGCGAGCAACTGACCCTTGCGGACGTAGTCGCCGACCGCCTTGGTGACCGCCATGATCTTGCCCGGGAATTGCGCACGCACTTCCGAACGCGCCGAGGGGGCAAGCTGCACCGTGCCTTCGACTTCGCGGATTTCGCTGATCGTCGCGGGTCCGGCGGCCTCGATGATGACGCCACCCGTCTTTGCTGCGTCAGCGGCAATGCGCGTTCGCCCTTCGGGGGACGCATACGTCCAGCGATGCCGCTTGCCGCCCTCGACCGCGACGACTTCGACGTCGAAGCTGTGCGGTTCCGTAACCGTACCTTGCCCGGTCAGAAACGTGCTTTCGGGCTTGAATGTGATGCGGTTCACCTCGCCATCGATCCGCTTGAGCGTGACGGTGAGGCCGATCGTTCTCGGATCGACCGCTTTGCCGTCTCGTGTTGGATAGACGCGGAATTGCGGCGGCACCCCGTCTTCGAAGATTGTCATTTCCAGCGCGAAATCGCCATCCTTGAGCAGGCGACCGTTGTTCGGGCCCTTTGCATATTCGGCGGCTGCACCGGCCTCGCCCTCGGCGACAGGCGTTTCGGCTCCGCCGCCACAGGCCGCAAGTGGCGTTATCAGCAACAATGCGCCAAGCGCGCGCAACGTAAACGATCGGGTCATGGGCGTGTCTCCAGTGGCTGGGCAACGTCGAAGCGTCCCGTCAGCCGGTCGATGTCGATTTCAAGGTCGCGGTATTTGGTGATCGCTTCGAGCCACTCGTCCTGCGCGCGCAGGATGGCGTCGGCGGCGTCCTGCATGTCGCCAAAGCTGAATCCGCCGCGCGCATAGCCGACGCGGACTTGCTGGAGCGCCTTGGTCGTGCGCGGATAGACCTCTGTGACGATGGCCTGCGCCTGTGTGCGGGCGGCTGCCGCATCGGTACCAAGCGCAGCCAGCCGCCGGAGCCGATCAAGCCGGTTTGCCTCTGCTGTCAACTCAATCCGCAACCGCTCGGCCTGCGCGCGTTCGATCGCGCCTTGATTGCGGTCGAAGCGGCCAAGCGGGATCGTGATGCCCGTCACCGCTGCTATGTCGTTGGTGCCGCGCAGGAACCGCGCACCACCGCTGATCGTGTAATCCTGGACGCGGCGAGTCTGTTCGACGGTAATGGCGGCAGCCGCGCGCGCGGTCGTGGCCTCTGCTAGCGCATCATCGGCGGCGGCAATTTTCGAAGCGGCGGGGACTCCGGCCAGCAAGTCACCTTTGACCACGAGCGCATCGCCTGTTCCGCCCCAGAAGGCCGCAAGCGCATCGCGCGCGGCGCGTTGGCGCGTGGTGGCCGCCGCCACCCCGATCTGCGCCTGCGCAACGCGCGCAGCAGCCCGCGTCTCAACGAACAGCGGGTCTTTATAGCCGCGCACGCGACGCAACGCCTCGCGCTGCATCTCAAGTTCGGTCCCCAAACGAGATGCCGCAATCTGGGCGACATAATCGGCGATCACGATGTCGACAAACGCGCGCTGAACTGCCGACGCCAGCTCGAGCCGTGCCACCCGCGCCAAAGCTTCGGCAACACCGATCTCACGTTCGGCAAGCGTAACCCGCGCCGCGCGCTTGCCACCGCGCTCGATCGGTTGATTGTAGGTGCCTGTGATTTCGGCCTGAGCGAAAACTCCATAACGTCCGCCGCCGACGAAGTTTTCGCCTTCGACGGTTATCGAGGGATTGGGCCGGACATCGGCTTGGCGGCGGCCGGCGCGCGCCGCTGCGATGCTGGCTTCGCTCGCGCGCAGCATCGGTGTCGCCTCCGCGGCTTTGGCAATTGCCGCGTCCAGCGTCAGCTCCTGGCCGAATGCGGGCTGGCTTGCGCCGAGCAACGCACCGGCCAGAACGGCCGCGCGCAGTGAAATGGGCATGATTCAAGTCCTGATTTACGAGTCACGCGGGCGAGCGCCAAGGCGCTCGCCCAAAGCGGTCGAAATCAGGCTGAGGGCGGTTCGAGCGGTGGTGGGAAACCGAGCGACGGCATCGCCATCACGACCGGCAATGGCGCGGCAATTCTGTTCGCGATGTCCGGCACCTGAATCGCGGAATTCGCTGACAACGACGCCATTGCGCAATGGCTATGCGATAGCTGCCCCGCCCCGGGATCGTCCGAATCGGCAGGCGCTGGATCATGATCCGCGACGCCCGAATGACTATGGTGCTCGCCATGCGAAACCGAAGCGGCGTTGTCGTGATGCTGCGAGAACGCCGACGCATGGCTGCTGCTGGCAAACACAGCCAGAGCCAAGATCAGCGTGAAGACCACGTTCCGCATATCGATGATTTAGCAGTTGGCATCCTGCATCGCAACGGTTCCGCAGATCCAACGAAAATTGCTCATTTGGGTGCGATATCCTTCGACGACCAATGGATGTGGACGATACGCCACTTGCCAGCGAGCCGGCCAAGCAGCATCGTCTCGACCGAGCGGCTGTTGATAGCGCGCCCGCGAAAGGCTCCGTCGACGGTTTCGACGCTCATCACCCAGGCGACATTGCCTGCCTCACCGTGCGACCGGCTGACGAGCGTTCGGCGAACGGCAGCACTGAAAGCTGCATCGGCGGCGAGATGGTGACTGGCATATTCGGCACGGTTGCGCTCAACGCCGCCGGATTCGAAAATCAGCACATCGTCGGCAAGGAGTTCGAGCGCGGCGCGCGTGTCGCCGCTGGCAAGTGCAACATGGAATGCGTCGACAACGACGACAGGTGTCGCAGCGGCGGCATTGGCCACCGAGGCGTCAGTGGGTTTCGCTGGAGGCGAGCGCTGCAATCCCGGGCTAACGGCGGCGGTCAGCGTTACAGCCGCTATCGCGGAGACGACAATTTTTGTCGCGCGCCGTGTTGCCAACATGATAAGGTGATCGTCGGTCATTCTTGTCTCTCCAGTTTTGAACGTCGCATCATTCTATCATCATCGGCGACAGCATCCCGAGAATCGCCACCAGCCCGATAACGACGATCCCGAGGATCATTTCGAACCCGAGGCTGCGACGTAGCGCAAACAGCACCGGATCGTGATCGCGTCCTGCGCTCGCTTCGGTCAAGACGTAGCGTCGGCTCGACCGAGCATTGTGCGCGCCAATGCCAAGCATAGCGCCAACGATCGCGATCTTGAAAAATAGCAACAGGCCATAGCTGGTCGTAAGCGTGGCTGCGTAGTTTTCGAGACCGAAGATCAATTGCGCGTTGATAAGCCCAGTGATCGACACCGTTGCCACCAGCGCCATCCCGAACGGCGCAAAGCCATGCATAGCGGCAAGCAAGGGTGCCACTGGCACGTTTTCTGCTTTGCGGTGCGCGATGACCGATAAATGGACGAACCAGCCGATCGCCCCAAGCCACAGGCCGGCTGCAAGCAAGTGGACACCGTTGCCGAGCCGGTGAGCCCAGCCAAGCGTGCCCTCGGTTGCCGCGGCGTGCCCGCTCCAGCCCAGCGTCAACAGCGCTGCTGCAAAGCAGAAGGCGGCTATCGGCAGGCCTGCTGCCTTGTGCCCGGTTATCAGCGCTACGAGCCCTGCAAAGAGCAACCCCGTGCGCGCCATGAACGCCCAACCCATGTCAGTGGTCAAGGTCATGGCCTCGACCATGGACAAGTCAAGCGTCGCCAGGGGCTGGCCCATCATCGCCGCGATCGACGCGAGCATCAGGCCGACCGACACGCATGGTGCTAGCGCCGCCGCGACGATGGCGATGGTTCTGCCGCTTTGCGCGGGCACCCAGTCCGCAGCGCTCAAGCCGACAACGCGGAACCCTGCCCAGCCGAACAGTCCCAACATCAATGCGTAGTGCACAAAGCGCAGTGCCGGTTGAAACCAGTCCTCCACTTAGGATCAGCTTGCGATGAAGTTGACGACGCCCTTCATGCGATGCCCGTCAGCGCCCGCCGCTTGCCACCGCGCCTCGTACGTGCCCGCGCGCAGTGGCTGCTTCAGCTTGAGGGTCATTGTTTTGTTGCCATTGCTCCACGCGGTGGTGAAGTTGCGGATGACCATTTCGCCGTGGTTAGCCATGCCGGGCATCGCGGTCATCACGATGCTGG
>JANPIQ010000335.1:0-2651 GCA_031425075.1 Sphingomonadales bacterium | reverse complement strand
GGTCACGCAAAAACGCGCAGGCCGCAGGCCGTTGCGGTCGAGCGTGGCGCCAATCTGCCGGCCATCGGTAAACGCAACAGCTGCTGGCCCGTCCCAAGGCTCCATCAGCGCCGCATGATATTCGTAAAACGCCTTGCGCCCGGCATCCATCAACGGATCGGTCGACCATGCCTCCGGGATCAGCATCATGATCGCATGCGCCAGACTATAGCCACCTGCCAGCAGCAGTTCGAGCGCGTTGTCGAGGCAGGCGGTATCCGATTGACCATGAGGAATGATCGGCCACATCTTGTCGAGATCTGGGCCAAGCAGGTCGGATTCCATCGTCCGCCGCCGCGCGTTCATCCAGTTGACATTGCCGCGCACGGTATTGATCTCACCATTGTGCGCGATGAAACGATACGGGTGCGCCAATTTCCAGCTCGGGAAGGTGTTGGTTGAAAAC
This sequence comes from Sphingomonadales bacterium, assembly GCA_031425075.1. Taxonomy (GTDB): domain Bacteria; phylum Pseudomonadota; class Alphaproteobacteria; order Sphingomonadales; family Sphingomonadaceae; genus Aquisediminimonas. The sequence continues at coordinate 2,206 of JANPIQ010000335.1, read as the reverse complement.
CGTTGGTGAACAAGTGCAAGCGCCGAGGTGCACGAGGGATCGGTCAGATCGGTGTAAAACCCACCCACCTGTCCGGCAAGCAACAACCCCTTGTAAACAATCGTCCGTGACGAAAAGCTTGGCATATACAGTTCGCAGACGCCGGGCAGTCCATGCTTTTCTGCCATCGCAGCAAGCGGATTTTGCGTCTGTTTACGGATCGCCAGCAATTTGCGTTCGAACGCATCCTGATCGGGTGTCGCCACGCCGCGGGCAATCACCGCCTGACGGATCACCGGCATCTGTTCGATGACCGCTAAGCCAAGCGATTCAGCGTTGGTCGGAACGTCGCGCCATCCCAGAAGCGTTTGCCCTTCCTTGGCAATGAAGCGTTCGAACTGTTCGACGACCAGCGAACGCGCGATTCCATCGCGCGGCAGAAAACACATCGCAACCGCGTAATCACCGGGATTTGGAAGGCTTATCCGATTTGCCGTCGCCCAGTTGCGGAACAGCGCATCGGGAATCTGGATCAGGATACCGGCACCGTCGCCCAGCAACGGATCGGCACCCACGGCGCCGCGATGATCGAGATTGACGAGGATTTCGAGCCCCTGCGCCACGATCCTGTTCGATTTCTCCCCGCCAATATGCGCGACAAAGCCAACGCCGCAGGCGTCATGTTCGTTACGGGGGTCATACAACCCCTGGCGTGGAGGCAATCCCATCATGTTCCCCAAGGCTTCAGCTGCCCGCCAAAACAGGCGCAGCCGGATCGCCGCTATACATCGCAATGCGTAAGGCGAAAGCCCTGAAATATTTACACACCGCAAGCCCGGCTTGCGAGCCTTTTATGTCTCAACGCCACTTTCAGGAGCAGGCAAGAATTTGAGCGGGGCCGACAGATTGATCCGCCGACCCCTTACGGCCTCCAACCACGTCGGCTCACCTAAAAGCTCTTGCGAACCGTGATGCCATAGGTGCGCGGGTTGTTCGTCGCAAATCCCAGCCGTGCGCGGCCACCTCGTTCGCGATCGAACGACAAAAGCGCATTCTCGTCGAACAGATTATTGACGTAACCGATAACCGATACGCCATTTTCAAAATCGACACCTGCACTGACGTTTACCAGCTGATAATCGGGCAGCTTAAGGTTCAGCACCGTCGGGTTGGTGCCCGGGGCGCCGCCGAACGGCAGGCCCGAAATAAAGCTGCGCGGATTATCTTCCTGATCGCTCGCCTGGGTAAACCGGCTACCGACATGCTGAACCGACGCTGCGACATAAGCCTCAGCTTCGCCACCGACGGGAAACGCATAACTTGCATTGGCCGAAATCTGGAACTTCGGCACCGATGGCAGCCGGTTGCCGTCACGAATGCCGGCGAGCACGACCCCGCTTGCCGCCGTTACGGTTGAATCGAATTTCGCGCTCAGCAGACTTCCCGATATCCCGATATCGAGCCCCGTCGCTGGCCGTGCACTCAGCTCGAATTCAACGCCTTGCGTGTGTGCCTTGGGAACGTTGAACACGATGCGCGATGAGCATGAGCCGGCATCGAGCGTTGTCTGCAAATTCTTGATGTCGGTGTAAAACACCGCCGCATTGAACGTAATGCCACGCGTTTGCGATTTCAGCCCCAGCTCATAATTCCATAGCGTTTCATCGCCATAATCCTGAAATCCTCCGAACGTCTGGCGATCAGGACCATTGGGCGCCCCCCCATCACACAGATTGGCGTTGAGCGGATCATTGACGCCGCCAAGCCGGAAACCTTTGGCGGCCTGCGCATTGATCGTGACATCGTCCGACGCTTCATAGCTGACCAGCACACGCGGGCTGATCCCGTCCGACTTGGTGCGATCGACTTTGCCCGTGTCGCCGTTACCGAACAACCCGCCCGAAGTGATCGTGCGAACTTCCTTATAATCGTAATACCTGCCGCCCGCCGTCAACGTCAGCCGCTCGGTCACATCGTAGCTTGCTTCGGCAAACACCGCCAATTGCTTCAGATTATAGGGTAGAACCGAATTGAACGGCGAATTGACATCGAAACCATTTGCCGTCTGTGCCGCTGTGGGAAGGCTTGTGGCCGGATCGCCGTCGGCTGCAAGCACGGCGGAACGTCGATCTTGTGCGGCGGCATAACCAGGTGTCGGCAACCGCTGGTCATAATCGCGATCGGTGTTCGAATAAAAGCCGCCTGCCACCCATTGGAATGGACCGTC
>JANPIQ010000334.1:0-13835 GCA_031425075.1 Sphingomonadales bacterium | reverse complement strand
AGCGATATGCGGATCAGCGCGGAAAACAGCCCCGAACGTTCGGCCACGGCGGCTCCAAGGATCAGCGTCAGCACAAGGCCAAGCGGCGCAAAGCCTGTAAAAGTGCGCGGCATTTCGGTAATGAGGCGGGCGATATTCTCTTCGGAAAACAGGCTCATTGCCGAATAGGTCAGCGTGCCATCGGTCAGCACCCCCCATTGCGGTGCCGTATCGCCAGTATAGGCCAGCGACGCCGACCAGCCGAGCGCCTGCCCCACCGCCGACAACAGCATCAGGAACACGATCAGCCAGACAAAGATCATCGCCGGCTCGGGCAGCATGTTGCCGATACGCTCGACAAATCCGAGGAACCCGCGCTGGCGCGGGGCTGGGGCGGTGGCCACGGTCATTTGAAGATTGCTTTCAATAGCTTAATAAGCAAACCGGTAGGTTTCCGGTCTTCTGACATGTCCTTCGTAGAACGGCTCTTTTGCCAAGTTGGGGCATGCTCATAATATTCTTGCTCGGCTCGAAGCGGTCGAGGTTCAGGGAAATTGCCGCCTTGCGGCACGATTGCCACCACACATCCAAAGCTGGGATAATCTCTCAGCCCACCGGTAAGTTGATGGATACGCGCTTCCACTTTCCCGCCCTCGTCGAGAAACGCGGCAAGCTTTAATGCATCGTCGCGCTTCACGTAGCCGATACGCTTGCCATTTGCCTCGAGCCTTATGGACACCGCATTTGTATCAAAGGCGTTATCAGCTTCTCGCTCGGTCCGGACTTTCATACCCGTTTTGCATACTTGCAATAATTTCTGTCGGTACGAGCCGTCGTCCTCGTTGACCTGATCTTCTCCAACAAGTTCATAGATCCGTTTCCTTGGGGATCTTGCAGTCATCCCGCACCCCCAATCAACTCGCGCCCGATCAGCATGCGCCTGATCTCGTTGGTGCCTGCGCCGATATCCATCAGCTTGGCATCGCGGAGATAGCGTTCGACTGGCCAGTCCTTGGTATAGCCTGCGCCGCCGAGCGCCTGGATCGCTTCCAATGCGACCTTGACGCCGTTTTCGCTCGACAGCAGCACCGCGCCTGCGGCGTCGAAACGCGTGGTCTTGCCCATGTCGCACGCCTTGGCGACGGCATAGACATAAGCGCGCGCCGAACTGAGCGCGACATACATGTCGGCGACCTTCGCCTGCATCAGCTGGAACGACCCGACCGGCACGCCGAATTGCTTGCGTTCACGGACATAGGGAAGGACGGTATCGAGACACGCCTGCATGATGCCAAGGCCGATCCCTGCCAGCACCGCGCGTTCATAGTCGAGCCCCGACATCAGCACGCCAACGCCGCCATTGACCGGGCCCATCACGTTTTCTTCGGGCACTTCGCATTCGTCGAAGACAAGTTCGGCGGTCGGCGATCCGCGCATCCCCATCTTGTCGATCTTTTGCCCGATGCTGAACCCCGGCATGTCCTTTTCGATCAGGAACGCAGTGATCCCGCGGCTGCCTTCTCCCGTCTTGGCGTAGACGACCAGCGTATCGGCGTAGGCTGAATTGGTGATCCAGAACTTGGTGCCGTTGAGAACATAGCCGCCCTGGACAGCATCGGCGCGGAGCTTCATCGACACAACGTCAGATCCCGCGCCTGCTTCGGACATGGCGAGCGATCCGACATGTTCGCCGCTGATCAGCCCGGGCAGATATTTCGCCTTTTGCTCGGCATTGCCCCAGCGCGAGATCTGGTTGACGCACAGGTTCGAATGCGCGCCGTACGACAGGCCAACCGAGGCGCTTGCACGGCTGACCTCTTCGATGGCGACAACATGTTCGAGATAACCAAGGCCCAGCCCGCCATCGGCTTCGGCAACGGTAATGCCATGCAGACCGAGCGCGCCCATTTCGGGCCAGAGGTGTTGGGGAAACCAGTCTTCGGCATCGACCCTTGCCGCAATCGGCGCGATCTTGTCGGCGGCAAAGCGCGCGGTCGTTTCGCGGATCATGTCGGCATTTTCGCCAAGATTGAAATCGAAATCTGGGGATGACATTGGGCGCTCCGTGATCGTTGGCGCACCTGCTAGCGCAGAATCGCGCGCACGAAAACGGGGCGACTTGCCAGTGTCATCGATTGCCGCGATGGAAACTTCGATGAAAAGCATTCGCAACGTTGTTTTCGACATCGGCAATGTCATCGTGCGCTGGTCCCCGGAGGCGATCTGCGAAGCCGCTTTCGGCGCCGACAACGCGACCGCCGATGCCGTGGCGGCGGTGTTCGGCGATCCGCTCTGGCTCGCGCTCAACCGTGGCGAGCGATCTGCTGCCGAAACGATGCGGCTCTATGGCGCAAAGCTCGGCTGGGATGACGCGCTGATATCGGGCTTTTTCGATTATATCACCGACAGCCTGACCGAGATGCCGGGCACGCTGGGCCTGATCGACCGGTTGAAGGCCAATGGCTACCGGCTGTTCGTCATCACCGACAATGTGCACGAAATCATGGCGCATCTGCGATCGCGTTACGATTTTCTCGACAGGTTCGAAGCCGTGGTCAATTCGGCCGAAGTCGGTTTGCTCAAACCCGATCCCGCTATTTTTCGCCATTTGCTCAAGACATATGATCTTGTGGCCGAAGATTGCGTGTTTCTCGACGACATGGCCAAGAATGTTGCAGGCGCGCAGGCAGTCGGGATGCAGGCCATGATGTTCGTGACCGCAGAGCAGGCCGAGGCCGAACTGCGCGATCTGGGTGTGCATATCTGATCGGGTCAGAACGCGCGCAAGAGGCGGTTTTGGAGGCCGAGCACCGGGCTTTCGCCTGCACTCTCACCAAGCCGCTCCTCAAGCCTCAGGATGCGTTCATAAAGTTCGATGCTGGTCGTGACGATTGCGCGCGCTTCTTGTGGCAATGATGCGAGTTCCGCGTCACCGCTCTGGGCAGCAGCCGACAGGCGATGCGGCGTATCGACACCATTCCGGCGCGCGAGCAGCCACGCGATGACGTGCATCAGCCGCGTCGTGACCTTGAGCGATTCGCAACTGAACGTCACCCGTTCGAGCGGCGGCATCGCTGCGCGATCGTCGCGCCCCACCGAATCGAAATAGCCGCGCGCTTCATCGGCGAGCAGCATCGCTTCTGTATAAAGCGCATCGACAAGCTTGTCGGTAACGTGAATTCGGGCGGCCAACATTGGTTTGTCCTGCCACGGCACGCGCGATCGCGACAGTGGAATAGAGGGTTAAGCGGTCGCGGCACGTCTGGCGATGGTCGAAAAATCGACCACGCGCCTATGCGATAATGTCCGGGATCAACCTGCCTTCGAGCATGATGATCTCATCCTTCAACCGCAATTTCCGCCGCTTCATCCGTGCGATCTGCATCTGGTCGGTCGACCCTGTTTCGACCAGTGCAGCAATGGCAGCATCGAGATCTTCATGCGAATCGCGAAGCAGCACCAATCGCCGCCGCGCTTCTTCGTCGATGAAGCCCCCGGACATCACCGGTGTCTCCGATTCGTCGCATTTGCCATCATTCCAGCGCATTCTCCACCAGCAGAGCGAGACAGGCAAGACGATTGATGATTTAATATCGATCTGAAGAACGAAGGAGACTCACCCGATGGAAGCTGCACACAGCCATTCCCTCGAAGCCCGTCACGCCGGACTTGATCGCCGCCTCGAAGAAGAGCGTCGCCGCCCCTCCCCCAACGCTGCGGTCATTGCCGAACTTAAAAAGCAGAAGCTGAAACTCAGGGACACGCTTGCGCTGCATTGATAGCGTGCGCCGGGGTGCGCCACCGCGCGTCCCCGGCAATGGGCGCACGTCGCACGCCTCAACAAAAGCCCGCCGAAATCATATGATACCGGTGAGCCTTTGAAACCCGAATTGCGAAAACGGCTTAGCGGTTGTTCATCGCCATCGACTGGTTGAGCCGCGACAGGGCAAGCTTTGCCGCAGCACGCGAATCCATCCAGCGTCCATCGGCAAGCTCGAGTTCGTAACGGATATCGCTCGCCATGGCGGCCCGATACTGGGCAGCGGCATCATTATACCGTCCCTTACGCGCAAGTGCCGCGCCAAGGTTGATCAAACGCGAAGGATCGGCCGCGTCGACGCCGCGCGGCTGCGCCAGAGTGTCCAACGCAGCATCGGTGCGGCCCGCCTGCATGTCGGCATAAGCGACCGGCAATTGTTCGGCATCGGGCCGCCCGAAATACTCCTGTGCGCCAGCCGGCGCTGCGGCAGTGGCCATGGCGATTGCGATCAGCGCAAATTTCATCAGACATCTCCTCAACTGTTGCCCCCAGAATGCGCCAACCGTTTTGGAGCGCAACCTGAATGTCATAAAAATATCGCGGTTTTGCCAAATAAAATAACGGATGCGGACGAAGACGGACGTAATGTAGCTTTCCCGTTGTGACGATGCACATAATGTGTAACACAAGTGCGATGACAGAGGCGACTTTCACCTTCCGTGTCGATGCCAGGCTCAAGGCAGCGTTCAACGCCGCTGCGCACGCCAATGATGTGACAGCGGCACAATTGCTGCGCGCGGCGATGCGCGACTATCTTGCCAAACAATCCGAAGAAACGCCGTACGATGCATGGATCAAACGCAAGATCGCCCGGTCGCGGGCAGCGATCGGCGCGGGCAGAACGGTTCCCGATGCCGAAATCCAGGCGCGGTTCGAAAGCCTTTGCCGCGCCGCAGTTGCCCGCGCCCGCCGCGAATCGGCGCTATGAAACTCATTTGGTCTGCTGCGGCAGAAGCCGACCGGCTGGCAGTATTCCAGTTCGCCGAAACCGATAGCGGATTTGCCGCACAGGCGCTCGATTCAGCGATTGCAGAAGGCGCAGAGGCGCTCGTCGATCTCCCCGATGCGGGGCGCCCCGGCGTGGTTCCCGACACGCGCGAACTTGCCGTCCACCCCAATTACCGACTGGTTTACGATGTGGCGGGCGGCGATATCCGCGTGCTGGCAATCGTCCATGTGCGGCGCCAATGGCCGGGCGAATAAGCTATTCGGCGAGCCGTTTGAGCTCGTAAAGCCGGTCGAGCGCATCGCGCGGGCTCAGTGCGTCGGCGTCGATGGCATCAAGCGCCGCGCGCAGCGGATCGACAGGCTCAGCTTCGGCCAATGCGGCAAACAGCGGCAGATCGTCGAGTCCTGCGGCAAGCCCGCCTGTCGCGTCGCGCCCTGCCTCGAGTTTGGCCAGAACCGCCTTTGCCCGTGCAAGCACCTGTTGCGGCAATCCTGCCAGCCGCGCGACTGCAATTCCGTAGCTGCGGTCGGCAGGACCTGTCGTCACTTCGTGGAGCAGCACCAGATCGCCCTTATATTCGCGCGCCCGCACATGGTGAAGCGACAGCGCGGGCAGGCTTTCGGCCAGCCGGGTCAATTCGTGATAATGCGTGGCGAACAGGCAGCGGCAGGCATTGACCTCATGCACCGCCTCGACCACCGCCCACGCAATCGCGAGGCCATCATAGGTCGATGTGCCGCGCCCGACTTCATCGAGGATGATGAAACTGCGCGTCGTCGCCTGCGCAAGTATTGCGGCGGTTTCGACCATTTCGACCATGAAGGTCGATCGGCCGCGCGCCAGATTGTCGGCCGCGCCCACGCGGCTGAACAGCCGGTCGACCAGCCCCAGCGTGGCGGTGCTGGCCGGAACGAAGCTGCCCGCCTGCGCCAGCACCGCGATCAGCGCATTCTGCCGCAGGAATGTCGATTTGCCGCCCATATTGGGCCCTGTAACCAGCCACAGCCGGTTGTCGGGCGATAGCGCCATATCGTTCGACACAAACCGGCCGCCACTCTGCCGCAAAGCCGATTCGACAACCGGATGCCGCCCGCCTTCGACCGCAAAGCAGGGCTCTTCGGAAAAATGCGGTCGGCACCAGCCGCCTTCGACCGCGCGTTCGGCTAGCGCTGCGGCCACATCGAGCCTGGCAAGCGCATCTGCGGTTCGTGCAATCTGCCGCGCATCGGCACAAGCGGCAGCGGTCAGTTCTTCAAGGTGCGCAGCTTCGGCCGCCAGCGCATGCGCGCCTGCCTGCACGACCTTCTGGGCAAGATCGTGCAGATCGGATGCGTTGAACCGCACCACGCCGGCCAGCGTCTGCCGGTGGGTAAACCCGCTATCGGGGCCCATCAGCGCATCGGCATGGCGCGCAGCGACCTCGATATGGTAACCGAGCACATTATTGTGCCGGATCTTGAGTGCGGCAACGCCGGTCTGGTCGCGATACCGGCTTTCGAGCATTGCAATCGCGCGCCTGCCATCGCCGCCCATCGCGCGCAGTTCATCGAGTGCCGGGTCATAGCCTTCTGCAACCGCACCGCCTGCGCTGGCATCGATGGGTGGCGTCGGCACCAGCGCGCGCGAGAGAAGATCGACGAGCGCCCCATGGCCGTCGAGCATGGGCATGAGATCATCGAGAAGCGCTGGCCGCACTGCCGTTCCCACAAGCCGCTCGCGCAAGCTCCGCGCCTGCCCCAGCCCGTCACGCAATTGCCCCAGATCGCGAGGGGATCCGCGGCCAGCGGCAATCCGGCCAAGCGCGCGCGCAACATCGGGAAGCGCCTTCAACGTCGCGCGCAGCTCCAGACGGATGCCGCCATCTTCGACAAGCCATTCGACCAGATCGAGCCGCGCCTCGATCGCGGTGCGATCCATCAGCGGGGCCGACACATCGGCGGCCAGCATCCGCGCGCCACCGCCGGTTACCGTCCGGTCGGTACAAAAAAGCAGGCTGCCCTTGCGATCGCCTGCTGCGCTGCGGACGAGTTCGAGGCTGTCGCGCGTGGCGGCATCGATCGCCATATGCTCGCCTGCATCATGGCGCACAGGCGGCGCAAGAAATGGCAGCGCGCCCTTTCCGGCATGATCAAGATAGCCGAGCAGCCCTGCTGCTGCTGCAAGCTCGGCGCTGGCAAAGCCGCCATAGCCATCGAGTGTCGCAACGCCGAACAGCAGTTTCAGCCGACGTTCTCCATCGATCGCACTGAATTCGCTTCGCGGACGCAGCGCCGCGCCCGCCATCGCGGCAGGAGCCACGATTTCCGAAGGCGCAATGCGGGCAATCGCGGCATCGAGCGCGTCTGGACTGCACGATCCGATCTCGAACCGTCCGGTCGATACATCGGCAGCCGCCCACCCCACCCGATCCGTCTGCAGGGCCAGTGCCATCAGCCAGTTTGCGTCGCGCGCTTCGAGCAGAGCTTCTTCGGTAAGCGTGCCGGCCGTCACCACGCGAACGATGCCGCGCGCCACAAGCGATTTTGATCCGCGCTTTTTCGCTTCGGCCGGGCTTTCGATCTGTTCGGCAATCGCAATGCGGTGCCCCGCACGGATCAGCCGCGCCAGGTAAGCATCGGCCGCATGAACGGGCACGCCGCACATCGGCACCGGATCGCCGCCATGGCTGCCTCGTGCGGTGAGCGCGATATCGAGCGTGGCGGCGGCCGCCTTGGCATCATCGAAAAACAATTCGAAAAAATCGCCCATCCTGTAGAACAACAGGCAATCGGGCGCCTCACGCTTCAGCGCGAAATATTGCGCCATCATCGGAGTGGGTGGGGCAACGGCACTTGGCGACATGTCGTGATGATCCACGCGCGACGGATGGGACCGAACTGTCAAAAACCCTGCACCAGCCTGAGCATCGAATAAGAGCCGCTGACAAAAATCATCAACAAGATCGTCGAAAGCTCACCGCGCATGGCGCGTCCGAAATCGAGATCGGACCGACGGTGGTTGCGAAGGAGGACAATGATGATCCAGAGAATTGAGAGAGAATTGACCAGGTTCGACCCGAATTCGGTATAGGACTCGTTTGGCAATCCGGGGTTGAGAACGAATGTCGCCATTGTCGCCAACAGGCCGAAAATGACGATAATGATTGCTGCCAAATCCCAGCTCCCCAAAACCGTGGCGTTTCAGCCTTTGGGGACGCCGTTGGTGACCATATAGCCGACTATACCTCCGGCGAGAAGGAACGGCAGAATGATGGGCAAAGTTGCGCTTACCCCGGCAGCGCCGAGGCCACCACCGATCGCACCGAATACGGCATTTGCCAGCGGGGAACGACCAAGATCGCCCATGGTCGCGTCATCGGCCTTGCTTCTGCTGCTCATATCGACCTCCGTCCTGCAAGATGGCGGACATAATGCGCATTGGCCGGCAAGTCCAACACCCTTGTGACAGCTTTGTTGGCGGTGCCTGGCCAAGCCATCTTCCCGTTCCAGCGAACTGCTCCTAAGGTACGGCCAAACAACGGTCGCGCATGGGCGGGAAATGCTCCCGCGTAACCAATTCCGGGGGCAGGGCATGAGCGGCGAATCGAAAATCCAGTTTTCCGAGCGCGAGGCGCTGTTTTACCATTCGACAGGCCGTCCCGGCAAAATCGAGATCGTCGCGTCGAAGCCGATGGCCACGCAGCGCGATCTGAGCCTCGCCTACTCGCCGGGCGTCGCCGTCCCGGTGCTGGCCATCGCAGACGATCCTGCGCTGGCGTATGATTACACCTGCAAAGGCAATCTTGTTGCAGTCATATCGAACGGCACCGCGATCCTGGGGCTGGGCAATCTCGGCGCGCTGGCATCAAAGCCGGTGATGGAAGGCAAGGCGGTGCTGTTCAAACGCTTTGCCGATGTCGATTCGATCGATCTGGAAGTCGATACCGAAGACCCCGAGGCCTTCATCAATGCCGTTGCGCTGCTCGAGCCGAGCTTTGGCGGAATCAACCTCGAAGACATCAAGGCGCCTGAATGCTTCATCATCGAACAGGCGCTCAAGGAACGCATGAACATTCCGGTGATGCACGACGATCAGCATGGCACCGCGATTAATTCGGCCGCCGGGCTGATCAATGCCTGCATGGTGACAGGGCGATCCTTGAGTGAAGTCAAAGTCGTGGTCAATGGCGCAGGGGCCGCAGCGATTGCCTGCACATCGCTGATCAAGTCGATGGGCGTGCGGCATGACAATGTGATCATGTGCGATCGTAAGGGCGTGATTTACCAGGGCCGCGCCGAAGGGATGGACCAGTGGAAATCGGCGCATGCCGCCAAAACCGAGACACGGACCCTGACCGAAGCCCTGGTCGGTGCCGACATTTTCTTAGGCCTTTCGGCCAAAGGCGCGCTGCTCCCCGCAATGATCGAAAAAATGGCGCCGCGGCCGATCATCTTTGCGATGGCCAATCCCGATCCGGAAATTACCCCGCCCGAAGCCAAGGCGGTGCGCCCCGATTGCATCATCGCCACCGGCCGGTCCGATTATCCCAACCAGGTCAACAATGTCCTGGGTTTCCCGTTCATTTTCCGTGGGGCGCTCGATGTCCGCGCGACAGGGATTAACGAGGAAATGAAGATTGCGGCAGCCTATGCCATCGCCGAACTTGCACGCGAACCTGTGCCTGAGGAAGTCGCGGCGGCCTATGGCGGGCAACGCGCGAGCTTCGGGCAGGATTATATCATTCCGGCGCCGTTCGACCCGCGGCTGATGGAAGTTGTGCCGGCCGCTGTTGCCAAAGCCGCAATGGCAACCGGCGTCGCGCGCAAACCCATCCTCGATCTAGACGAATACCGCGTCCAGTTGCGCGCGCGATTAAACCCGACGACATCGATCCTGACGCTCGCCTATGATAGCGCGCGGGCGCACCCCAAACGCGTCGTGTTCGCCGAAGCCGAAGAAGAAACCGTCCTGCGCGCGGCGATTGCATTCAAGGATGGCGGCTGCGGCACGCCCGTGCTGATCGGTCGCGACACTGTCCGCGAACTGCTGCGTGAATTGGGCGTCGAAGATCCCGAAAGCTACGAACTCCACAACAGCCGGTCATCGCCGCTGGTACCGGCGATGGTCGACATGCTTTACGAACGGCTCCAGCGGCGCGGCTATTTGCGGCGCGATTGCGAACGGATGGTCAATACCGATCGCAACGTGTTCGGCGCGTTGCTGCTCAAAATGGGTGAAGCCGATGCGATGATCACAGGCGCCACGCGGACCTATGCCCAATCATTGCGTGAGGTTCGCCGCGTCATCGATCCGGCAGAAGGACGCACCCCGTTCGGCATCCATGTCCTTGTGGGGCAGCACCATACGGTATTCATGGCCGATACCACTGTGAACGAACGCCCTTCCTCTGCCGAACTGGCCGATATCGCCGAACAGACCGCGGCAGTCGCGCGCAAAATGGGGCATGAGCCGCGCGTCGCATTCCTCAGCTATTCGACCTTCGGCAATCCGGCGGGCAACTGGCTCGCGCCGATCCGCGAGGCGGTCGAAATCCTCGATACGCGCGGCGTCAGTTTCGAATATGAAGGCGAAATGGCACCCGATGTTGCGTTGAATGCGCGGCTGGCGGCGGCGTATCCGTTCAGCCGTCTTTCGGGCCCTGCCAATGTGCTGATCATGCCCGGGCTGCAATCGGCCAATCTTTCGGCAAAGCTGCTCCGCGAACTCGGCGGAGATTCGGTTGTGGGGCCGATGCTCGTGGGAATGGAAAAGCCCGTCCAGATTGCGACGATGGCATCGAACGCATCCGAACTCGTCACGCTCGCCGTTTTGGCGGCGGGCGGGATCGCGCGCTAACCAGGGATCGATCCTGACTGCTTCATTTCACCCAAAGGCCCAAAGAGCCAAAGAGCCAAAGCGAGCTGGCGCTGAAATTGTGTTGTCGCGACAAAATCTTTGGCTCTTTGGGCCTTTGGGTGAAACCTGCCAGCCGCAATCAGTTGGGATTATCCGCCGTCCCGCCGCTTTGCCCGGTCGCTCCGATGGCACCGATGTTGCCGAAGATATCCTCGAAAAACCCGCGCTCGCGGCCCAGCGTCGGGGTTTTGTCGCTGACAGGATCGATGCTGGCAATCTGTTCCATGCCCTGCCGGTCAACCGAGGTCACATTGCCCGCCGCATCGAACTTGACGCGAAGGATCGTCTGCTTGGTTGGCGTTGGGGTGGCGAATGCCAGCTGCTTTGTGCTGCGCGCGACGTAAAACCACTCATCGGCGGTGAATTGCCCGACAAAACTCGGGCGGCCCAATGTTTTTTCAACCGATGATTTGGTGTCAATTCCCGGCTGAACTGCTGCGATCAGCTGATCATCGGCGATGAACCCCTGGTGCCCGACGACGCGGCTGCACCCGCCCGACGCAAGACCGGCAGTCGCGACAAGCGCCAGAATTGCAATTCTTGATCCGGACTTCGTCATTTTACACTCCTCGGGGTCCGCACGCACTCCATACGACCCATTGCAACACCTGTCGCGGCGCTCAATATGCGCATCATGCCGCAACGGCAAGCAGGAGCATATCGCGATATGGCACGGGGGATTTTGGCACGGCTGTTTGCGCGCGACGACGGACGTGACGTGGTGCGTCCGCTCTATGCGGCGATCATCGCCAAAGCGCGTGAGCCGCATTGGTATACAGATGGCGGCGTTCCCGACAGCCTTGACGGACGGTTCGAGATGGTGACGGCGATCCTGTCTGCGGTCTGTCTGCGGATGGAAACATTAGGCGATACTGCAGCAGCGCCAATCGCTTTGCTCAGCGAATGTTTCGTCGAGGATATGGAAGGGCAGCTGCGCGAACAGGGCGTCGGCGATGTCTCGGTCGGCAAACAGGTCGGCGCGATGATGAGCGCGCTTGGCGGGCGGATGGGGGCGTATCGCGAAGGTCTGAAAGACTGCGGCGATCTTGATTCCGCGCTCGTCCGCAATGTGTATCGCGCCGCGCAGCCTGCGCCTGCGGCATTGGCCCATGTCGCCGCCGCCTATTCAGGCTTGGCGCGGCAGTTGGGCGGTCGGTCGCTCGATGACTTGCTGGCAGCACGCCTGTGACCGCGCCCGAATGGAGCCACCGCGTTCTGCGCGACCGGATCGGGGCCGTGCCGGCGCGGCATGATCTTTCCGCGACCGAGGCTGAACGTACAGCGCTTGCAACGCGGTTCGAGCTGATCGCGATCGACCGGCTGGAGGCGCACTTCGATCTCTGCCTCGAGTCGGGCAGCCCGGTTGCGCACGGGCACATCATCGCCGATCTGGCGCAAAGCTGCATCGCAACAGGCGAACAGGTGCGGCAATCGGTCGATACGCGCTGTGCGATCCGCTTTGTCGACCTTGATGACGTCGCGGCCGTAGATCTCGAACTCGATGCGTCAGCGCATGACGAGATGGAGCATGACGGGCAGGCGGTCGATCTGGGCGAGGCCGCAGCGCAAACGCTCGCACTCGCGCTCGATCCCTATCCGCGCAGCCCGGCGGCGGCAGCGGCGCTCAAGGCCGCCGGCGTGATCGGCGAGGACGAAGTCGGCAATGGCGCATTTGCAGGGCTGAAGGGGCTGCTGGCCAGCCGGTGAAGTCGTGTGCGCAGAGCCCGATGATATCGAAGTGATGCAAGCCCGAAATCATCAAGCCCTAGAACGGCACATCATCATCGAGATCGGCATCGAACGGGCTCGGGCCGCGCTGCCCCCCGCCTGCGCTGCCGCCGCCTGAAGACCCGCCGTCATTGCCCCAGCTGCTGCCAGAACCGCCACCTGAAGACTGGCCGCCGCCCCATGAACTGCCGCCACCCTGACCGCCGCTCCCGCCGCCGCCGCCTTCGCCGCGTCCGCCAAGCAGCGTCAGTTCCCCGCGAAACCGCTGGAGGACGATTTCGGTGGTGTAGCGATCGGCGCCGCTCTGGTCGGTCCATTTACGCGTCTGCAACTGCCCCTCGACATAAACGCTCGAACCCTTGCGCAGATATTGCTTGGCCACGCGGCCGAGATTTTCGTTGAAGATCACGATATTGTGCCACTCGGTCTTGTCGCGCTTTTCACCCGATTGCTTGTCGT
This sequence comes from Sphingomonadales bacterium, assembly GCA_031425075.1. GTDB lineage: Bacteria > Pseudomonadota > Alphaproteobacteria > Sphingomonadales > Sphingomonadaceae > Aquisediminimonas. Next base: position 1,005 of record JANPIQ010000334.1, on the reverse strand, counting down.
TCCATGTCTCCGATGTCGCGATCGAAAAGCTGATCACTTCGCCGCCATTGTTCATCGTGCGGGCTTCGGGATCCTTGCCCAGATTGCCGATGAGGATGACCTTGTTGACGCTGCCTGCCATGTTAAATTCCTACAAACCCAGCCATGTCGCTAACCAGAAAGTCGCTCCCGCCGCAACATACGCAAGCGCAAAAAGGTAGGCCAGCGTGAACAGGGGCCATCTCCAGCCATTGGTTTCGCGCCGGATGACCGCGATTGTCGAAACGCATTGCGGCGCAAAAATGAACCAGACAAGGAAGGCGAGCGCGGTTGCAAGGCTCCATCGGCTGGCCAATTGTGCGCCAAGTTTCTGGTCACGCACGCCTTCATCTTTGGCGTCGATGGCGTAAGTGGTGGCGAGTGCCGAGACCGCCACTTCGCGTGCCGCCATGGTCGGGAGTAATGCCAGCGCGATTTCGTGGTTGAACCCGATCGGCCGAACGATCGGCTCGATCACATCGGCAATCCGTCCCGCCGCCGAATATTCACTCTGCGGAATTGGCGACCCGGCGGGTGCTTGTGGGAAGGTTAGGAGCACCCACAACAGGATCGTGACCGAGGCGATCAGCGTGCCCGCGCGCTTCAAAAATGCGCTCGCGCGCTGCCACAGACCCAGCGCGATATCCTGCAAGCGCGGCCATTGGTATCGCGGCATTTCCATCATGAAGCCAAGTCCGCGGCCTTTGGTCACGGTGTTCCGCAACAGCACCGCCGCCGCCATCGCGCCCAATATGCCGCCGATATAAAGGGCAAACAGCACCAGCCCTTGCAACCCGATCCCCGGCCCGACACGGGTTGCCGGGATGAACGCGGCAATGATCACGGCATAGACCGGCAGCCGCGCCGAACACGTCATCAATGGCGCGATCAGGATCGTGGTCAGCCGGTCCTTGGGATCCTCGATCGTCCGCGTCGCCATGATGCCCGGGATCGCGCAGGCGAATGACGATAAAAGCGGAATGAAGG
>JANPIQ010000333.1:0-17172 GCA_031425075.1 Sphingomonadales bacterium | reverse complement strand
TGAGGTTGGGTTTGAGACTTTCCGCGGCCTGCCGCACCGCATGGAGCGCATCCGTGAGGTGGACGGTGTCCTCTACGTCAATGACAGCAAGGCGACCAACGCGACGTCGACCGCGCCTGCGCTTGCGGCTTACCCTGCGATCCACTGGATATTGGGCGGGCGCGCCAAGACCGATGAGCTCGATGCCTGCGTGCCGCATTTCGGGCATGTCCACGCCGCCTATACGATCGGTGAAGCGGGGCCGATGTTCGCGCGGCTGCTTAGCGACCACATGGCAGTCACCGAAAGCGGCACGCTCGATGTCGCGGTGCGGCAGGCCGCAGCGGCGGCGCAACCGGGCGAGACGGTGCTGCTCTCCCCCGCCTGCGCCTCGTTCGATCAGTTTCGCGATTTCGAAGCGCGTGGGGACGCGTTCCGAGACCTAGTGGGAGCGTTGTAATGGCTTCATCTGCAATCGCGAGCGGCAAACGCGGCAAGGGGCGCGTCGTCGCGCGGCTGGGGCGCGGAGACCGGTCTTCGCTCGGGCTGTGGTTCTGGGAAATCGACCGCGTACTGCTGGTGCTCGTTACGCTGCTCATCTCGGTCGGGCTGATCGCAGTTGCGGCTGCGGCCCCGGCGGCGGCAGAGCGTTACTCAGGCGGCAGCGTCGTTATCTCGCCGCTCACCTACTTCTGGCGGCAGCTGTTTTGGGTCATACTCGGCATTCCGGTGATGATCGGTATTTCGATGCTGCCGCAGCATCAGGCGCGGCGGATGGCGCTGTTCGGCGCCGCATTCTTCAGCGTGATGCTCGCACTCGTCCCGCTCATCGGGTTCGAGAAAAATGGCGCCGTGCGCTGGATTGGCGTCGGGATCGGGCAGTTCCAACCGTCGGAGTTTCTGAAGCCCTGTTTTGCCGTCACGATTGCCTGGATTTTATCGCTGAAAACGCAGGATCGTACGCTGCCCGTCACGTGGATCACTGGCGGATTGACCGCGCTTGTCGCGATGTTCCTGATGATGCAGCCCGATTTCGGGCAGACGATCATTTTCGCATCGATCTGGATGGCATTGATGCTCGTTTCGGGAATGCCGCTCAAGATCATGGGCGCGCTGGGCGGGGTCGGCTCGCTGTTGATCGTCGCTGCCTATTTCCTTTATCCAACCGCTACCAGCCGCATCAACAATTTCCTGTTCGCGAGCGGTGACACTTACCAGACCGATCAGGCACACGCGACGCTGACGGCTGGCGGGTTGTTCGGCACCGGACCCGGTGGCGGCGAAATGAAGTTCAAGTTGCCTGAATCGCATACCGATTACATCTTTTCGGTGGTGGGCGAGGAGTTCGGGCTGATCGCCTGCGCGGCGATTGTGGCATTGTTCGTCGCGATTTCGGTGCGCGTGTTTATCAAGCTGCTCGATGAAGAGGACAGCTTTCTGGTCTACGCCGCAGCAGGTCTCGTCACCCAGTTTTCGGTGCAGGCGTTCATCAACATCGCGGTAAATATCGGCATCGCGCCATCCAAAGGCATGACGCTGCCGTTCATCAGCTATGGCGGATCGTCGATGCTCGCCCTGTGTTTCGGGTTTGGCCTGCTGCTCGCTTTCACCCGCAAAAACCCGTATCTCTTGCGCTCCCCCTATGTGGTCAAATGGAGCAGCCGATGAGCCCAACCCTATGATTATCGTCCGGCATTTCGTTCTCGCGGCAGGCGGGACCGGCGGGCATATGATGCCGGCCTATGCGCTTGCCACCGAACTCGTGCTGCGCGGGCATAAGGTAGTACTCGTCACCGACGCGCGCGGGGCCGGAATTCCGGGGCTTCCCCAGGGTGTCGAGGTGCATACGCTGCCTGCCGGAAGGCTGGGCGGCGGTCCGCTCGGCTGGATCAGGGCGGCACTGGCGATCTGGGCAGGGCGTGGCCAGGCCAAGCAACTCTATCGCGAGTTCAAGCCAACAGCCGTGATCGGGTTCGGGGGCTATCCCGCGCTTCCTGCGCTGCTGGCCGCGCAAAGCCTTGGCATCAAGGCCGCAATCCACGAGCAGAATGCGGTGCTGGGCCGGGTCAACCGCTATGTGGCAAAGAAGGTTGCCGCGATCGCGACCGCATATTCTGACGTGGCGCGCATCCCCGATGGCTGCGCATCGAAGGTCGAGCTGGTCGGCAATCCGGTGCGCGACGAAATCGTCGAACTCCGCGAACTGCCCTATCCGCACATCGACGAGAACACCGTGTTCCGCGTTCTCGTCATTGGCGGCAGCCAGGGCGCGAGCATCCTTTCGGACGTGGTTCCCGATGGACTGGCGATGCTGCCCGTCGCGTTGCGTCAGCGACTGCAAGTCACGCAACAATGCCGGATAGAGGACATCGATGCCGTCCGCGCGCGATATGCTGCGCTTGGCATTCCCGCCGATCTGGCGACCTATATGGAGGATATCCCCGAGCGGCTGTCATGGACGCATCTGGTGATCGCGCGTGCAGGGGCATCGACGATCGCCGAACTGACCGTCGCAGGACGCCCGGCGATTCTGATCCCGCTGCCGATCGCCACCGATGATCACCAGACCGAAAACACCCGCGAGATGGTGGCGGCGGGCGGCGCGCGGATGATTACGCAATCGCAGTTTACGCCCAAGGAACTTGCCAAGCAGATGCAGAAACTGGGGCTTAAACCCCGGGGTTTGATGCTGGCGGCCGAAGCTGCCAAGTCATGCGGGCGCCCGCATGCCACGCGCGATCTTGCCAATCTTCTCGAAAAGCTCGGACGGCCGCCTGTCGTCGATGCGCTCAAGGCCGATCCGATGCCCGCTGGGGCGGTGGGGGCTGCGGCATGAAAGGAGTCGGCACCGATATCGGGACGATCCATTTCGTCGGCATCGGCGGGATCGGCATGTCGGGAATTGCCGAGGTGATGCACAATATGGGGTATCGCGTGCAGGGCACCGATATCGCCGAAGGCTATGTCGTCGAAGGCCTGCGCAAACGCGGCATACCGGTGATGATCGGGCATGACGCCGTCAATCTTGGCGAAGCGGCCGTGGTCGTGACCTCGACAGCAGTCAGCCGCAAGACCAATCCCGAAGTCGAAGCGGCTTACGAGCGGCGCATTCCTGTTGTCCGCCGCGCCGAGATGCTTGCCGAACTGATGCGCTTGAAACGCACTGTTGCGGTGGCCGGAACGCACGGCAAGACGACGACAACTTCGATGATCGCCGCGATGCTCGATGCAGGCGGGATCGACCCGACGGTGATCAATGGCGGTATCATCAATCAATATGGCACAAACGCGCGGCTGGGCGAAGGCGACTGGATGATCGTCGAGGCCGATGAAAGCGATGGCAGCTTCCTGCGGCTCGATGGCACGATCGCGGTCGTCACCAATATCGACCCCGAACATCTCGATCACTACGGCGATTTCGACCGCGCCAAGGCCGCCTATGTCGAATTTGTCGAAAATGTGCCCTTCTATGGCGTCGCGATCCTCTGCCTCGACCACCCCGAGGTGCAGGCGATCATCCCGCGCATCCGCGATCGGCGGATTACCACCTACGGTTTTTCGGCGCAGGCGGATGTGCGAGCGGATAATGTGGTGCATTTCCCCGGCGGCAACCGCTTCGATGTGATCGTGCGGTCAAAGGATGGCGCCCAACGGACGATCGAAGGCATTTCGTTGCCCATGCCCGGGCGACACAACGTCCAGAATGCGCTCGCAGCAATCGCGGTCGGGCTTGAGATGGGCATGGCCGACGACGCGGTTGCCAGCGGATTTGCCAAGTTCGGCGGGGTCAAACGGCGATTCACCAAAGTCGGCGAGTTCGACGGTGTCAGCATCATCGACGATTATGGCCACCACCCGGTCGAAATCCGCGCCGTGCTATCGGCCGCGCGCGAAGGCGCACAGGGCCGGGTGATCGCCGTGTGCCAGCCGCACCGCTATTCAAGGCTCGGCAATCTGATGGATGAGTTCGCAAGCTGCTTCAACGATGCCGATGTGGTGCACATCACCCCGGTCTTTGCCGCAGGTGAAGCACCGGTCGAAGGCGTCGATGCGGCAGAACTGGTCAAGCAGATCAAGCAGCGCGGCCATCACGCCGCAAGCGAGGTCGCCTCTGCGTCGGACCTGGCCACAATATTGGCTGGGACCGCGCAAACAGGCGATATGGTGGTATGCCTCGGCGCTGGCGACATCACCAAATGGGCAGCAGGCCTCGCTGATGCTGTAAAGGCGGCGCGGGCGTGACCGTGGCAACGCTTCCCTGCGCGGCTGGCAAGCTGACGGCAAACGCCCCGCTGGCGCCTTTGGTCTGGTTTAAAGCCGGCGGCGCGGCCGAGTGGCTGTTCGAGCCGAAAGACGTGGCCGACCTCCAGGCCTTTTTGCGCGATCTCGATCCGGCGACACCGGTGATGGCGCTTGGGCTGGGTTCGAACCTCATCGTCCGCGATGGCGGCGTGGCCGGGGTTGTCGTGCGGCTCGGCAAGGCGTTTGCAAAGGTCGAAGCGCTGGCGGATCATGTGCTGAGTTCGGGCGCTGGCGCATCGGGCATTCTGCTGTCATCGACCGCGCGTGATCACGGGATTGCCGGGCTTGAGTTCCTGCGTTCGATCCCGGGGACCGTTGGCGGGTTCGTGCGGATGAACGGCGGGGCCTATGGCAGCGAGGTCAAAGACATTCTCGTCGATTGCGACGTGGTGATGCGTTCGGGCGAGCTGGTGACGATCCCCGCTGAGGCATTGCACTACAGCTATCGTCATTCCGAACTCCCTGAAGGTGCAATCGTAATCGGCGCGCGGTTCAGGGGCTGCGCTGGCGGACTTGCCTCAATCCAGGCCGAGATGGACCGCATTGCGGCTTCACGCGAAGCCTCGCAGCCGCTGCGTTCAAAAACCGGCGGATCGACTTTCAAGAATCCCGATGGTCACAAGGCATGGCAGTTGGTCGACGACGCCGGGTGTCGCGGTCTCATAATCGGCGGCGCGCAGGTTTCGGAAAAACACACCAATTTCCTGATCAACACCGGCGACGCGACAAGCGCCGATATCGAGGCGCTGGGTGAAGAGGTCCGCGCGCGGGTCAAAGCGCGGTCGGGCATCGATCTTCACTGGGAAATCCAACGTGTGGGAGTGGCGAAGTGAGTGACGTCATCCACGTCGCGGTCCTTATGGGCGGCTGGTCCGCCGAACGCCCGGTCTCGCTCGTCACCGGCAAGGGCGTCGCCGAAGCGCTTGAGCGTGTTGGTTACAGGGTCACGTCTATCGATATGGAGCGCGATATTGCGGTGCGGCTGGCTGACCTGAAACCCGATATCGTGTTCAACGCGCTTCACGGCACCCCGGGCGAGGATGGCACGGTACAGGGCATGCTCGACATCATGGGGCTGCCCTACACCCATTCGGGGCTGGCGACGTCGGTCATCGCCATCGACAAGCAACTGACCAAGGCAGCACTCACCCCGCATGGCATCCGAATGCCCGGCGGGCACGTGGTCAAAAGCGCAAGTCTGTATGTCTCCGATCCGTTGCCGCGCCCTTATGTTGTGAAGCCGGTCAACGAAGGCTCTTCGGTCGGCGTCGCGATCGTCACGAAGGAGAGCAATTATGGAGATCCGATCGGCCGCGATGTAGCAGGTCCGTGGCAGCAGTTTGACGAGCTCCTCGCCGAACCCTTCATCCGCGGCCGTGAGCTGACCGTGGCGGTGCTCGGCGATCAGGCGCTTGCGGTTACCGAGCTTCAGCCAAAGACCGGGTTTTACGATTTCGATGCCAAATACACCGACGGGCTGACCGATCATATCTGCCCCGCCAATGTCCCGCCGCTCGTCGCCGATGCGATGCTCGACATGGCGCTCAGGGCGCACCGCGTGCTGGGGTGCAAAGGCGCGTCACGGTCTGATTTTCGCTGGGATGACGAAAAGGGCGTCGAGGGGATTTACCTCCTCGAAGTTAACACGCAGCCGGGGATGACGCCGCTCAGCCTTGTCCCCGAACAGGCGCGGTATTGCGGCATTTCGTATGAACAATTGGTCGATATTCTGGTGAAGGAGGCGTTGGCGTGAGTGCAACTGCGACGATGAAACGCGGACCCGCCAAGCGACCCGCCAAACGCGCACGGGTGACAAGGCCGTTGGCAAAGGGGCCGGGGCTGGTCGCGCAGGGCGTCGCCAAGCTGCCGTTTTCGGCCAAGGCCATCGAGCGCGCCATCAGCTATGGTCTTGCGTCACTGATGATCGCGGCGCTTGCGGGGGTTGCGATTTATGCGGGGCTGCCGCGTTTTGTTGGCATCCAGATCGCGCAAGCGGCCGGCCGCGCGGGGTTTCAGGTCAAACGCGTCGAGGTGACCGGGATCGACCGGATGGAACGGCTGACGGTCTATGCCATAGCGCTCGATCAGCACTCGATGGCGATGCCGCTGGTCGATCTTGACAGGGTGCGGAGCCAGTTGCTTGAATATGGTTGGGTTGAAGAAGCGCGGGTATCGCGGCGGCTGCCCGACACGCTCGTGGTCGACATTGTCGAGCGCAAGCCTGCGGCGGTGTGGCAAAGCTCGGGCAAATTGTCGCTGATTGATGCCAAAGGCATCGTTCTCGAAGAGGTGTCGGCAGATACGATGCCCAATTTGCCGCTGCTGATCGGGCGCAATGCCAACCGCCAATCGGCTTCGCTCGATGACCTGTTCCAGCGCGCACCATCATTGAAATCTAAGGTCAAGGCGGCGTCGTGGGTGGGCAATCGTCGCTGGGATCTGCAGTTCGACAGCGGCGAAACGCTGGCGCTGCCTGAGGGACAGGCCGCATCGGCCAAGGCGCTGCGCCAGTTCGCGCGGATAGACGGTGTTCAACGCTTGCTCAACCGTGGCTATGTGCGGTTCGACATGCGCGATCCCACCAAATTCGTTGCCCGCGTCAACCGCAGCCCGGCACCGACCGCTGCGAAAACGGACGCACCCAGCACCAGCACCAGCACCAGCACCAGACCCACAGAGGATAATCCCAATGGCCCAGCCTAGAACCGGAGAACTGATCACGGCGCTCGATATCGGCAGCTGGAAAGTTTCCGCGCTGATTGCCGAGCGGACCGCGGGCGGAGACATCCAGGTGCTTGGCACCGGGCAGCGCGAGTCCAAAGGGGTCAAGCGCGGCTACATCGCCGATATGGCTTTGACCGAAAGCGCGGTGCGCGACGCTGTCGAACAGGCCGAACGGATTGCGGGAACCAATATCGAAAATGTCTGGGTTGGCTTTTCAGCGGGCGGGATGGTCAGCGATATTGCCTCGGTAGAGGTCGAACTCGGCGGACACCGGATCGAGCAGGAGGATATCGACGAACTGCTCGCGGCGGGGCGCAACTCGCTCGATCCTGATGGCCGGATGATCCTCCATGCGCAGCCGACGCTTTATACGCTCGATGGGCTGCAAGGCGTGAAGAAGCCGCTGGGGCTCCATGCCGATACGCTTGGTGTCGATATCCATGTGGTGTGTGCCGATGGCTCGCCCGTCCGCAATCTCGACCTGTGCGTGCGCAGTGCGCATCTTGAGGTCAAATCGATTATCGCATCGCCGGTCGCGACGGGCATGGCCTGTTTATCCGACGAAGAACGCGAACTGGGTGTGGCGCTGGTCGAAATGGGCGCGGGCGTCACCAACGTCTCGCTGTTTGCCGGCGGGATGTTGGTCGGGTTGCATTCGATCCCGTTCGGTGCCGCCGATATCACCGATGATGTGGCCTCGGCGTTTGGCACGCGGCGCGATCAGGCCGAACGGATGAAGTGCCTGCTGGGCTCGGCGACCGCGAGCCCGCGCGACAATCACGAAATGATCGAAGTGGCGCCGTTATCAGCCGATGATGAAGCGGTCGAAGGCACGCGGATCACGCGGGCCCAGTTGATCGCCGTCATTCGCCAGCGGCTCGAGCATCTCTCGAGCGAGATTGGAAAAGCGCTCAAGGATCTGGGGTTTTCGGGGCCGGTCGGGCGTCAGGTTGTGCTGACCGGCGGCGGAGCCGAACTCAAAGGCATTGCCGATTATATGCAAGCGGCGTTGGGACGTTCGGTCCGCATTGGCAGGCCGCGCGGGCTTGCCGGCCTGCCCGATGCGCATAGCGGTTCGGGATTCGCCACCCTTGCAGGTCTCATTCATTACGCAGCGTCGGACCCGATCGACGTTCGCGCAATTCAGCCCAATACGCAACTTATCCACAAGACATCGACCGGCGGTGTCCTCAATCGGTTGCTGGCAGCGTTCAAATCAGGATATTGAGGACGAATCAGGTTGACGGCACAGCATATTGCGCCAAACGATTCTAAATACGCGATCAACCGTTTTTTGTTGGCGTGATTGCGCGACGGCATTGTTGCACTATCCGGCATGGGGGAGAGGTCCGCCAGGCCACTATGGGGAGAAGGCGAAGTGAGTATCGAATTCATGGCACCGGAAGTCGATGAACTGCGGCCCCGGATCAGCGTGATCGGCGTCGGCGGGGCAGGGGGCAACGCCATCGCCAACATGATCGCAGCACAGGTTCAGGGCGTCGATTTCATTGTCGCCAACACCGACGCACAGGCATTGAACACCAGCCCGGCGGAGCGCAGGCTTCAACTCGGGCTCAAAATCACGCAAGGTTTGGGGGCGGGATCGCGGCCCGAAATCGGTCGTGCTGCTGCCGAAGAAACAATCGATTCTGTCGAAAAGGCGCTCGAGGGCGCGCACATGTGCTTCATCGCAGCGGGCATGGGCGGCGGCACCGGGACAGGTGCCGCGCCCGTCATCGCCAAGGCAGCACGTGATCGCGGCATTTTGACCGTCGGGGTCGTCACCAAGCCGTTCAGCTTCGAAGGCTCGCGCCGGATGAAATCGGCAGAGGCCGGCATCGCCGAACTGCAAAAGCATGTCGATACGCTGATCGTCATCCCCAACCAGAACCTGTTCCTGATCGCCAACCCATCGACGACCTTCAAGGAAGCGTTCCAGATGGCCGACGAAGTCCTGCAACAGGGCGTTCGCGGGATCACCGATCTGATGGTCATGCCGGGCCTCATCAACCTCGATTTTGCCGACGTGCGGTCGGTTATGGGCGAAATGGGCAAGGCAATGATGGGCACCGGCGAAGCATCGGGCGAAAACCGCGCGATCGAGGCGGCCGAAAAGGCAATCGCCAACCCGCTGCTCGATGGCGTTTCGATGAAAGGTGCCAAGGGCGTCATCGTATCGATCGTCGGCGGCGAAGACATGCGGCTGATGGAAGTCGATGAGGCTGCGAGTCACATCAAAGAGCTCGTTGATCCTGATGCCAACATCATCTGGGGTTCGGCGTTCAACAACGATCTTGAGGGCAGAATCCGTGTGTCGGTGGTCGCGACTGGCATCGAAGCCGATGCAGCGGTGTCTCCCGAGCCTGCGCGGGTATTTTCATTTCCCACGGCACGCCGGACCGACGAGATTATCCGCACGCCAGAGCCTGTCATCGCACCGGCGCCCGTTTCGGTACCGGCAGAGCTGGCCGATTTCGACGCAGCGGCAACCGCCGCGATATCGCATGCTGTGGATGAGCCTACTGCCGCGCCGCCGATCGAATCCGAAATTCACGAAGTGATTGCGCCAACGCCGGAACCCGTTGCTATCTTCGAGGATCCGTCGGTGAGCGATGAACTGGTGCTGGGAACCGAATCGGTCCTTGATGGTCCAGTGGCACGCAATCCTGTTCCCGCAAGCGCTGATGCCGATTTGGCACCGAAGCGGCGCTGGCTGGTGTCATCCGACGAGAAGACCTTAGAAGAGCCCCGGGTCGCAACGGGGGGAGGGACGCTGTTCGAGCGGATGTCGAACATCGCACGCGGCGCCGCGCGAGGCGAGGAATCGGCAGAGGGCAAGGCTGACCCACTCGATATTCCGCGCTTCCTCAATCGCCAGAATAACCAATAATCGGGCGATGATGTGTCAAGGTCCCGATTGTTCCGGGCCGGTTTATCCCCGGCTCGGCGCAATCGGGCGCACTGGACTGGCCGCCGCGCTTGCATTTCGGGGACGGCGAGCCTTTATCGCAATGATATGAAGTTCCAATGTCTCATCATTGCGGGGGCGGCAGTGTTTGCGGCTTTGCCGGTCGGCGCGCAGCCGATATCGTCAGGATATCGCGCCTATGAAGCCGATCCTGCGGCGCAGCTCTCCGCCAATCTCGTTGTGCTTTCGCAAAATCCGCGCGATGTGAATGCGCTGATCGGCGCAGGGCAAAGCGCGGTTGCCGTTGGCGATGGCAATGCAGCGCTTGCATTTCTTGCGCGTGCCGAAGAGATTTCACCTCGCAACGGGCGGATCAAGGCGGCGCTCGGTTCGGCATTGCTCTTGCTGGAACGTCCGGGCGAAGCGCTCAAACTATTCGCAGAAGCCAGTGCGTTGGGCGTTCCCGATGCCGATATCGCCGCCGATCGTGGACTTGCGCACGATTTGAAGGGGGAAAATCGCAAAGCGCAGCGCGACTATCTGCTTGTGCAGCGCATCGCCCCGTCGGATGAAATCACGCGGCGGCTGGCGCTGTCATATGGCATTTCGGGCGACCGTTCGGATGCGCTTACGCTGCTCGATCCGCTGTTGCGCAAACAGGATCAGGCAGCGTGGCGCGCGCGCGCGTTCATATTGGCGATGACCGGCGATCTCGATGATGCTGAAGACATTGCGCGGACGGTGATGCCCGCAGGGATCGGCAGCGGAATGCGTCCCTTTTTGCGCAAACTGGCTACATTGAGCCCGGCAGACCGCGCCATGGCGGTGAATTTCGGAACGATGCCGGGCGATGGCATGCGATTGGCCACCGGTGCGATCGATGGCAACCCCGGTCAGGCCGGCACCACACTCATACCCGCTGGCGATAGTGCGGCGCGGCCTGCCGACACGGCAAGGCCGGCTGCGAAGGTCGTTGTGTCGCGTGATCCGCGTCGCAGGCCCGGTGCAGCGGATCCGGCACCTGTCTGGAATTTGGCAGGATCTCTCCCCACCACGCCGCGTCCGCAGCCGGTTCCGCCTGCAGCGGCGGCCAATCCACCTGTGTCGAGTTCGGTGCGGATCGAGCAGCGGCTTGCACCGGCAGCCCCCGATCGCAGACCGTCCGAGATTGCGAGCTTGGTTGCCGCCAACCCGCCGTCGTCCAGCAGAATTGCCGAAGCGCCTGCAACTGTCCGGCCAACAGCGGTTGTCGCCGGGGCGGGCGCAGTCGATTCGCGAATTATCGGGCAGCGGCCGCAGGTCGCAACACCGTTAGCGTCCGGTCCGGCACCTGTATTCGAAGTGCCGCCATCGGCCGCTCCCCCTGCCGCCACGACGATTGTGGCCGTCACGCCCGCGACGCCATCGGTCGGGGTTGTGACAAATCAGATTGCACCGCCGCCTGCAATCCCGGCAGCGCTGGACGCGCCAATCGCAAGGCCCGGGTTTACAGAGATCATCCCGGCAGAGCCCGCGGTGGCATCGGTTATTGTTGCAAAATCCCCGCTAACCCAGCCGACAGGTGCGAACGCGTCAGCAGCTGCACCAACACTGGCAGCACAGCCCGCAGTGACCCCGCCAGCGACCGAGGCCGATCGTGGCACCCAAGCCATCGCATCGTTTGCAATCGGCACGCCATCAGCGGTCGCAACGCCATGGCCCGATCCGGTCAAGGCGCCTCCGACAGCTGGCCTTGCCGAAATCATTGCTGCTATCGAGCCCGAGGTCGAGACGGCCGCTGCGCCGCTGCCGACCGCAGCTGAACTGCGCGCGGCGAGGGTAGCGCAACAAAAAAGGCTCGCGGTGCAGGCGAAAGCTGAGGCTGATGCCAAGTCCGAGAAAGACGCAAGGGATGCTGCCCGTAAAGAGGCCGCAAAACATCCCGCGCGCGTTTGGGTGCAAGTGGCCACTGGATCAAACGAGGCAGGGCTGCCCGCCACCTGGAAGCGGATCCGTGATAAATCGCCTGCGCTGTTCAAAGGTCTGGGTGCGGCGAGTGTGCCGTTCAAGGCAACCAACCGACTGCTTGTCGGTCCGTTCAAATCGCAGGCCGAGGCGCGCGCTCTGGTCAATGCGATGCAAAAATCGGGCTTTGCGGGGACAACCTTTGCAAGTGAGGCCGGTCAGGACATCGCGCGTATCGCAGCCAGATGAGGCCACAGATATGAGGCCACCTAAGTGAGACAGATCGCGCCCTGGGCCAGTCACCCGGCGGCAAGCAAAGGGCGGCAGCATCTGGAGGCACGCGGGGAAACGCGTGGTCCGCGGACCGCATTCCAGCGCGATCGTGACCGGATCATTCACTCGATCGCGTTCCGGCGGCTACGCCACAAAACGCAGGTGTTCGTGGCACCCGATGGTGATCATTTCCGCGTCCGGCTGACGCACAGCCTCGAAGTTGCGCAAATCGGCCGCACCATCGCCCGCGCGCTCGATCTTGACGAAGATCTGACCGAGGCACTGTGCCTTGCGCATGACATCGGGCATCCGCCATTCGGACATGCGGGCGAAGACGCGCTCAAACTGGCGCTCGCCGGGGCGGGCGGCTTCGATCATAACGGCCACACGCTGCGCGTCCTTACCCATCTCGAAAGCCCCTATCCGTTGTGGCGCGGGCTGAACCTGAGTTGGGAAGCGCTTGAGGGTCTTGCCAAGCATAATGGCCCTGTCGCCGCGCCGGGCTGGGCGCTGGCGCAGGCAAATGCCGATTATGCGCTCGAACTCGACAGCTACGCATCGCTCGAAGCGCAGGTAGCGGCGATTGCCGACGACATCGCTTATGACAATCACGATATCGACGACGGGTTGCGCGCGGGCCTGCTCGAATTCGATGAACTCGTCGAACAGCCTTTCGTCGCCGAACAATGGGCAAAGGTGCGCGGCCGCTTTCCCGATATAGCGCCCGTACGATTGCGGTCCGAATTGATCCGTCAGCAGATCGGGCTGATGGTCAATGACGTCATCGCGGCAAGCAGTGAAGCGATCCGCGCGAGCGAAGTGCGCTCGGTCGATGATGTGCGCGCAGCGGGCCGGCCATTGATCGGTTTTTCGGACGCTCTTTGCGATGCCGAACGCGAGCTCAAGGCGTTCATGTATGGCAATCTCTATCATAACAAAAAGCAGATTGCGGTGGCCGATCAGGCGCGCCTCGTGGTCGAGCGTCTGTTTTTAGCCTATTGCGACAATCCTGCTTTTCTCGCCCCGGAGTGGTGCGCAAATTTGCCCGCGGCAGAGCCTGACCGGGCACGTCATATCGTCGATTTCATCGCCGGGATGACTGACCGGTACGCGCTCGATCGGTATCGCGAACATGTCGGCGCAATTGATATGCCCGACGGGTTTTAGCTCAGCCGGTCGAGTGCTTCGTTGCTGAGCGAACCGGGCACGATCATCAAAGGGCAGGGGAGCGATCCTGCATCGGCTCCAGCAAAATGCGCAATCAGAGGGCCGGGGGTGCCCGTTTTTGCCGCGCTCAGCACCAATGCCCCGATCTCCGGATTTTCGGCCAAAGTCTGATGAATGAGCGCAATTGCATCGCCCTGCTTCACCTTGATCGTTGGCGTTACGACATTTTCGAGCGCGAGCGTTTCTATGGCACGCTTGACGATGTCTTCGGCATGGTCGCGCGCTTCGTCTTCCATCGTTTGCTGGACACCGCCCCAGGCAACGAATTCCTGTTGTGGTAGGATCGCAAGGATTTCGACTGCGCCGCCTGTTTTGGTGGCGCGGCGCGCGGCGAAGCGGAGCGCGACTTCGGCCTCTTCGCTTTCATCAATGATCACCAGATAGGTTCTCATCGCGCTCCCCTTTGCCCTGCCTTTGTTTTCTGTTTAACAGGTTGCGCCATTCGCGGTGCTGGTGCAAGTCTCACAGGATAGCCGCCAAAAGCGCGGGTCGCGCGATTCCATGTTCGAAAACCTCAGGAACCTCGCCGATGCCGATTGAAATCAAGATGCCTGCGCTTTCCCCGACGATGGAGGAAGGCACGCTCGCCAAATGGCTGGTGAAGGAAGGCGATACTGTTTCGTCGGGTGATATCCTAGCCGAAATCGAAACCGACAAGGCGACGATGGAATTCGAGGCGATCGACGATGGGATTGTTGCGAAACTGATGATCGCCGAAGGTGCTGAGGGCGTGAAGGTTGGTACAGTAATTGCCGTGATCGCGGGCGAGGGTGAGGATGCAGGCGCGGTATCGACGCCCGCTGCTCCGGCATCTGTCGCCGCAATTGCTCCCATACCCGAAGCTGCACCCTATGATGCCGCCGTGCATGAAGAGCCGCCTGCGATGGCTGCCGCTCCGCAAGCTGAAAACGGCAATCGCATCCTCGCCTCGCCACTCGCCAAGCGGATTGCGGCGGAAAAGGGCATCGATCTTTCGAGGGTCAAAGGCAGCGGCCCCAATGGCCGGATCGTCAAGGCCGATGTCGAAGCGCTGGCAGATGGTGCGCCAATTGCGCCTTCCGCCGCACAGCTCGCTGCCGCACCCGTGCCGGTTGCAGTTCCAGCACCGGCGGCGCCTAGCGCACTCCCCGATTTCGGCATCCCGCATGAAGACGCCAAACTCACCGGTATGCGCAAAACAATCGCGCGCCGCCTGACTCAATCGATGGTCGAGGCACCGCACATCTATCTGACGGTCGATATCCGGCTCGATGCGCTGCTCAAGTTGCGCGGCGAACTCAATGCGAGCCTTGCTGATCGCGGCGTCAAACTCTCGGTCAACGACATGCTGATCAAGGCGCTGGCGGTTGCGCTCGAACGCGTGCCTGCGTGCAACGTCAGCTTCGGCGGCGATGTGATGCGGCAATATGCCCGCGCCGATATTTCGGTCGCGGTCAGCATCCCCGGCGGGCTGATCACCCCGATCATCACCGATGCGGGCGGCAAATCGATGTCGAAAATCTCGACCGAAATGGCTGACCTTGCGGGCCGCGCGAAGGAGGGCAAGCTCCAGCCCAGCGAATATCAAGGCGGCACCGCCTCGATCAGCAACATGGGGATGATGGGCATCAAGCACTTCACCGCCGTCATCAACCCGCCACAGGGCATGATCCTCGCAGTCGGTGCGGGGGAGAAGCGGCCCTATGTGGTCGATGACGCGCTGGCGATTGCAACAGTGATGAGTGTGACCGGGTCATTCGATCACCGCGCGATTGATGGGGCCGATGGGGCGCAGTTGATGAAGGTGTTCAAGGAACTGGTGGAGTCGCCGTTGGGGCTGGTTGCTTGAGCACAACGCAGGCCTTGCTTGCGCCGTTTCGGTTTGCACTCGCTATATTTCTAGGGGGGCAATTGGGCGGGTTGCTGTTGTCAGCAGCTAACCCGAATGAAGGTGGTTTGCTCGCTGTACATTTTGTTGGTCTTTTTTTTGTCCCTTCTCGATATTCGGTAAACTTAGGCAGGCTGGAGAGTGTTAGCCATGCCGCCGTCTAGCCCCTCTCCCCTTGAGGGAGAGGGAGGGGCCCGCCGCGCAGCGGTGGGAGGGTGAGGGGTGACTGGCGCGATGCTCCAGACTGACGACCCTCCTCGAAAAGCCCCGCGTGGGTATTCGGAGCTCACCCTCAAGCGCGCCCAGCGACTGCGTCGCGAAAAAACCGACGCTGAGAAAAAGCTCTGGTCGGCCCTCCGCAACCGTCAGATCGCCGATGCGAAATTCCGCGAGCAGCAGCCGATCGGGCCGTACATCGCTGACTTCGTTTGCCATGAGCATCGGTTGATTGTTGAGGCCGATGGGTCGCGGCATCTGGACAGCAATCACGATGCGAAGCGCGATGCCTACCTTACTGATAAAGGCTACCGTGTGCTGCGGTTTTGGAACACAGACATTCTTCTTGAACGCGATAGTGTCCTTGCGGCCATCTACCACTCGCTGACGACCCCTCACCCTTCCGCCGCTTTGCGGCTCCCTCCCTCTCCCTCAAGGGGAGAGGGGATTGCAGAGAGCGATTGATTTATGCCTGAAACCTACGATCTCATCGTCCTCGGCTCCGGCCCCGGCGGCTATGTCGCCGCTATCCGGGCGGCACAGCTTGGGCTGAAAACCGCTATCGTCGAGCGCGAAAACCTTGGCGGGATCTGCCTTAACTGGGGGTGCATCCCGACCAAGGCGCTGCTGCGGTCAGGCGAGATCCTGCACTATATGCAGCATGCCAAGGATTATGGCCTGTCGGTATCGGGTGAGATCACGGTCGATCTTGAAGCAGTGGTGAAGCGGTCGCGTGGCATCGCGAAGCAGCTCAATCAGGGCGTCACCCACCTTATGAAGAAGAACAAGATCGCGGTGCACATGGGCGCTGGCGCGCTGAAATCCGCGAACACGCTGACGGTCACCAAGGATGGCACGACCGAGGAACTGACCGCGAAGAACATCATCCTCGCCACCGGCGCGCGCGCGCGCGATTTGCCGTTTGCGCCTGCCGATGGGAAGCGCATCTGGACGTATCGCCACGCGATGGTGCCGTCCGAAATGCCGACCAGGCTGCTCGTCATCGGATCGGGCGCGATCGGGATCGAATTTGCGAGCTTTTATAACGACATGGGAGCCAAGGTCACCGTGGTCGAAATGCTCGACCGGGTCGTGCCGGTCGAAGATGCCGAAGTGTCCGACTTTCTCGAAAAATCGCTGACCAAGCAGGGCATCACGCTGATGACTGGGGCAGGCGTCGAGGAGTTGAAAGCGCACGACAATGGCGTGTCGGCAAAGATCAAGGGCAAGGATGGCAAGGTCGTCGCCGAGGAATATAGCCACTGCATTGTCGCTGTGGGGATCGTGCCCAACACCGAGAATATCGGGCTCGAGGCCTTGGGCGTCGCGACTGATCGCGGGTTCCTCAAAACCGATCCGATGTGCCGCACAAATGTCCCGGGGCTCTGGGCGATCGGGGACATCACAGCTCCCCCCTGGCTTGCACACAAGGCAAGCCATGAAGGCGTGATCGCGGTCGAGGCGATTGCGGGTGGCCACCCGCACGCGATGGACCCGCTCAACATTCCCGGCTGCACTTATTGCCACCCACAAGTTGCGTCGGTGGGGCTAACAGAGGCCAACGCCAAGAAGGCGGGCCGTGAGGTTAAGGTCGGAAAGTTCCCCTTCATCGGAAACGGCAAGGCCATTGCGCTGGGAGAGGCCGAAGGCTTTATCAAGACGGTGTTCGATGCCAAGACCGGCGAACTCTTGGGCGCGCATATGGTCGGCGCCGAAGTCACCGAACTGATCC
>JANPIQ010000332.1:0-3626 GCA_031425075.1 Sphingomonadales bacterium | reverse complement strand
ACACAATGAGTTCAGAGAGGACAAAACTATCTAAAAAGCCCAACACTTTAATTAACACCAAAAAAACATGAATAAAAATGCCACAATGAATATTCTCATCCCCTTTATAAAGTTATGTGATTGAATTTGAGACAAAGGAGAACTGATAAATAAAGTTCTTGGAGAATTTAGATTAACTAAAGATAGGTCGGTATATTATAATGATGATTTCGCAATCCGTTTCTGTTACTCGGCAAATGGAGCATTTTCTAATACAGTCCTATCTCTTTCAAACTTAAGAAAGTATGATACTATCCCTTTCATTGTCTGTTTGGTAACAAAAAAAGTGAACATACTTTATATCGCAAACTCTACATTTCTTGTTAAGATTAGTCATAGCTCACAGGAATTAAGAGATGATAATATAAAATGAAGTTTCAATTGATCTGATATGATTAAGGAGTTTGGAGGGTATAAAAATGCACCTGAAAATTTCGATTTTCTTTTTGCAAGCCATATTGAAATCTCTTTTGAAGAAAATCTAATCAGGTTGGTAGAATCAACTAATAATATTGCTCCTACTTGAAAAAAATTTGATGTTGTAAATTATCAAGAAATACTTGATTCACCACAAAGAGCTATTGATTTTTGTAAATCAAAAAGCTTTACTGAATTAAAATGATTTTTAGACAATCAAGTTGAAAAATATAAAAGCGAGATCTTAATTGCTTGATTTATTGAAAATGTTAATATTCGCTGAAGGATAATTGAGTATTTAATTGCATGACAGGACGAAACGTTAAGAAACGAACTGATAGAAGCACTCCACCAAAAACACAAAAATATACCTAGGGTAAAGACACAGAATGATATCGGGGATTATGTAGCCATATTTGATAAATACAAGACTGCAACTGATATAAAAACAAAGATAATGATATTACAGTCTAATCCTAAAGCATATAATATAGACAAACTGCTTGATTTTTTATCATCCGATGATAGTGTGTTCCTATTCTATTTTATAGGAATTGAACCCTCAAAAATTGTAAATCAATCGCTAGTATCTATATTTCAAAAAGATTTGCAAAACAGTATACTTATCCAGTCACATTGGGCATGAAGAAATTCAAGATGAGTTGCTCAATTTAACGGAGAGGTTTTGCATAAACTAATTATTAATCAATCAAATGAAATTGATATTGAAGGCAGTAAAAGGTTCTTGGAGAATCTAATTTCGTTATAATTCCTTGGGTGTATCAATCTAATCACCTTCAGTTACATTCAAATAATCACAAAATAAAAACCCTTTCCAAACAACAGTACGGAAAGGGTATAATTCTTACTCTTTTAATTCTCTTCCTATTTCTTTTTTTGAATGCACGGAGCCAAAATTAAATATTCAGTTATATTTTTATTTCGCTTCCAACAAAGGGGAGTTTCGGAGAATTCTATAAGTGAGTACGATGAATTAGAAGTCAAATCTTTTACTTCACATTTAACATTGAGATTTGCGTTCTTCTCTTCAACTAGATATTTGACTACTTCCACATTCCCATAATTTACTGCTGTACACATTGCACACCAACTTGCCCCATTACTTGCGGAAACTTTTTGATTAACATCCACACCAGTATTCAAAACTAATTCAATCAACTCTTTATTTCCTCTTTCAACAGCATAGATTAACGACCAACCAGAACCTCTTACGCCTTGATTTATAATTTCTCTAATATAATTTAAGTCTTTGTTTTGCTTTATGGCATTTTCTAAATCACTCGTATTATAAGTGATTGTAGCTCCTTTTTCTTTGAATAAGGCTATGATTTTTTCGTTGTTCGTAGCCTTAGCTTCATTAATCCCACTATTCCTATCAGCCCCATTATCTAGTAATAATTTGATGCCATCAAGATTTACAAGCCTAATGACTTCATTTAGAGTTGTTGTTGGAACATCCCTCCATGCCTGCATATTATAATTTCCTATATAGCTTTCATTAATGCTGTATTTGAAATTAACATCTGCACTTTTTTCAATGAGTAATTTTGCAATATCTAGTTTATTAAGTTTTATGGAATATACTAAAGGACTTATACCCGTATAGTTTCTATAATGCCCTTTAAAATCCCACGCTACATTCAGATTTATTCCTGTGTCCAAATACATTTTAATCTTATTGGTATCTCCACTTTCCAGTGCTTCTTTAAAATATTTATGCATTACATTTTCTTTTTTGTAGAGAGAAATTCTTTGTGCAGATTGGCTAAATGCAGAACCAACTACACCAAGAACCATAATTACTATTATTATTTTACTTGATTTCATATTTTTACCTGTATAATTTTTCTGTTTCAATGTCAATAAACCTATATGCTGTGGTATAACCTCCAAACCTGTTTTTTTCAGAATCGTAGGTAAGGGTTGGTATAATAACTCTCCATTTTGATCCTTCATCCATTAAATATTTTGCTTCGTCCATTGTATATTGCCAATGTTTTCTTGTTCCAAAAAATACTGGACTACCTATGGGTGATAAAGGAGCGATTTCATCTGGTTTATTATTTTTTATTCCATCATAATGTTCATAGACTAATCTGACACTCCATTGCGTTTTAACAAATGTTGTGGTTTTTAAGTTCTTTGGATTGGCTCTATATCCATTACCCGATTTTAAAATCTCATAAAAAAAACCATTGGGATGAACATTGATATTGGATAAATTCACAACAGAGTCCATCATTTTTTTAGTTTGAGGAAGATATCTTTCCTTTTCAAACTTTTTCAGCATTAAATTGTACTTCTCTTGGTTTGAATTTTTTGTGTAATCCAATAACGATATTGCGTTTATTTGAAGTACTGATGGATAACGATTCTCGCCTGATTGTCCTTTTCTTGTGAGATTGATTTTCTTAACACTTGGACTTAACGGTTCAAAATTTAAAGAAATAACCAAATAATCATTTTTGTTTAATGAATATATCTTTTCTTTTGTGTTCAACGATTTATATTCTTTTCCTGTCTCGTTGTCAACTACCATTATTTCATCCGAAGAACCGTTGGGGCTTTCGATAAACGTAAAGGTGTTGTTGGCATTTGTCAGTACTGTATATTCAATAACTAAATCTATTGTGAATTTTGTTTTACTTTTTTCGATTTGAAGCACTTTAAAATATCCTTTTTCTTGGCTTTCAATATAAGGGAGCTTCACAATTTGGGTAAAGCCTATATTGTGCATAATGCAGAAAAGAATAATAGCTGTTATTTTTTTTGTCATTTGTTGAACATTTTATTTAACTTTTCCTTGCTC
Source organism: Sphingomonadales bacterium (assembly GCA_031425075.1). GTDB lineage: Bacteria > Pseudomonadota > Alphaproteobacteria > Sphingomonadales > Sphingomonadaceae > Aquisediminimonas. Next base: position 340 of record JANPIQ010000332.1, on the reverse strand, counting down.
TGTGAAAACCCCACATCTGCTCCAAATAAACAAAGCCCGAATAGCGTCTTTCTCGTTACTATAATAAACCATTTTGTTAAAACCATGACTTTGAACATAATAATATCCTGTACTTGCTACTTTATGCAGTTTATAGGCATAATCATTATTATATTCTATTGTCTTCCACATTCCTTTTCCTGACGACACTGTGTTTTCGTCTTTCCAAGTGTCGCTGGTGTTTACTCGCTTTACTTCGTTCCATTTTTCTTCACAAGTAGATTGCGCTTTTGTTGTGCTTGAAGCTATTAATAGCAACAACATAATTGATAGTTTTTTCATTGATTTAGTTTTTAATTAT
>JANPIQ010000331.1:0-2409 GCA_031425075.1 Sphingomonadales bacterium | reverse complement strand
ATGCAACCGGAGAAGTCATAGGTATCTTTGCTGCCGGTTACGACATCACGGAGCGCATCCGCAGCGATAAGGCACGTGCCGCGATCGAGTCGCGCGTGGATGCGCTGAACGAGGACATCGAGCGTAGCATTGTCGAGCGGGCAGACGACCGCAGCCTCGTGTGGAGGCTCAGTCCCGACCTGCTCGGCGTTTTGCGGGTGGACGGGCATTTCGAAACTACAAACCCCGCAAGGAAAACGACGCTCGGTTGGAGCGAGTCCGAGGTCCTCTCGATGTCGATCTTCGAGATGATGCACCCCGAGGATGTCGAACGGACGCGTGAGGGCTTCAACTCTATTCTCACTGGCAATACCGTTGTCAATTTTGAGAACCGTTATCGTTGCAAGGATGGGGGTTACCGCACCCTGTCTTGGGTTGGCGTGCCGGAACTTGGCAAAATCTACTGCATTGGGCGAGATATTACGGGCGAGCGGGGTGCCGCTGAAAAGCTTTTGGTTGCCGAGATAGCGTTGCGCCAGTCGCAGAAGATGGAGGCGATGGGCCAGCTTACCGGCGGTGTGGCGCATGACTTCAACAATCTGCTTACCCCGATCATTGGCTCGCTCGACATGCTGATGCGCCGGGGGCTCGGTAACGATCGCGAGCGGCGGTTGATCGACGGCGCGCTGCAATCGGCAGACCGCGCCAAAACACTCGTTCAGCGACTACTCGCATTCGCACGGCGCCAGCCTTTGCAGGCGGTCGCGGTCGATCTTGGCACACTAGTCGACGGGATGACCTCACTGATCGGCAGCACTGTCGGGCCGAACATTGTCGTTCGGGTCGAGCTTGATGAAAACCTTCCGCCAGCGAACGCCGATGCAAACCAGCTCGAAATGGCGATCCTCAATCTTGGCGTAAACGCCCGCGACGCCATGCCCGATGGGGGGACGCTGACGATTTCGGCCGCGCGCGAGAACGTGCGCGACGATGATCGAACCGGGTTGAAGCAAGGTCACTATGTTCGGCTGTCCGTGGCGGATACTGGCACGGGTATGGACGAGGCTACACTCGCCCGCGCGATAGAGCCGTTCTTTTCGACCAAGGGCATCGGCCAAGGCACCGGCTTGGGCCTCTCAATGGTTCACGGCCTTGCTTCTCAGCTCGGCGGCGGGCTCACCATCGTCAGCGAACTAGGGCAAGGGACTGCCGTGGAACTGTGGCTGCCCATAAGCCTTGGGACGCTCGTTGATGAGCAAAAGCCCAGCGTATCGTCAGTGGAATTCACGCCGCAAGGCTGTGCGCTTCTGGTGGACGACGAGGAGCTGGTGCGGATGAGCACGGCCGACATGCTGGCAGACCTTGGCTATAGCGTGATTGAAGCAAACTCGGCCGAGCACGCGTTACAGCTTCTTGACGAGGGTGCAGCCCCCGACCTTGTCATCACAGACCACTTAATGCCAGGCATGACCGGTGCGCAATTGGCTCTGGAGCTGCGGATCCGCAAACCAGGGCTGCCGATCCTGATTGTCTCCGGCTACGCCGAGGAAGAAGGAATAGCGCCAGGTTTGTTGCGACTAACGAAGCCGTTCCGAAACGTGGAGTTGGCGCAATCCCTCACGAAACTAATGCGCAAAGATGTAACCAAAGTCGAAAGTTGAGGCTGTCGTATTGCAGTTTCTCACCAGATAATCGTTCGGACGACGATGCCTGGCCAAGCCGTCGACTGGCTACGCCGATTAACCGTAGAAAAACTAAACTTGGTTTGGGGTGCAATCTGTCGAGCGAGTAATATGATCGAACGGCAGATGTCACACAATAATCCCGAAAGCAGACCGTCCGCTCCCGGCCCCGAAACGGAAGCTGTACGAACGGCAGATTTTAACAGACCCCCCGAGCCGTACAAACGACCGAAAAGTTGTCGTGTCAGGTCAGTCCGCTTTTGTTGCATATTGAGTGATAGCTGCCCTTCATTCAGCTTATGAACCGACGGCAGCTGACGAGTGTGTGAACTTGATGGCTTTATGACAGGAATAACAGCGTATATCATCCTGTACCGGTTTTGGCCGATGTTTGGACATAGCAAATGCAGCTTAAGACGGTCAGCGTGTTTTGAACATGTGACCGCTGCAGTCCGTAAACGACTGCATGTGTTCAAATCAAATACTATGGCTAAAGTTATGGCTGAGGTCATTCTACTAAAAAATATTGTTTTTATTCAATACTTATTGAATGTCACCGTCTCCGCCAGAAATTATTCCTTTAATCAATCTGTCAATCGGGCGGTCTTTATAAGGGCCGCACAATATTCGACATAACTGATGCGTTCGGACCGCGGCTAGCGGCGAAATCCAAATCTGAATGCGCCCTGATGACGGCGCGATTGGCAATATCGAAAAATCCTGTATCGACGTTTCCGTAGAGGAAGGC
>JANPIQ010000330.1:0-16363 GCA_031425075.1 Sphingomonadales bacterium | reverse complement strand
CGGCTGTTCGGCAATCCGGCGATTACGGTGCTCTGGAACAAGGGGGTGGACACTTTTTTGGGCAGCGACGAACGCGGGCTGACAGGCCTTGCGCTGCGCGACACGGTGACAGGCGAATCGTCGATCCTGAACGTCGACGGCGCGTTCGTCGCAATCGGCCACAAGCCTGCGACCGAGGTATTTGCGGGCCATCTGCCGATGGACAAGGAGGGTTATCTGCTCGTCGAGGTCGGCAGCACGCGCACCAGCATCCCCGGGGTGTTTGCCGCAGGCGACGTCACCGACAAGATTTATCGCCAGGCCGTAACAGCGGCGGGCATGGGCTGCATGGCCGCACTCGATGCTGAAAAATTCCTCGCGCACGCCGCACATGATGCCAAATCCGTGGCGGCATATTAGGCTATCTTGATCCTCCCCGTTCCGGGGAGGATTTACTTTTCGAGCACCCCCAAAATCTCTGCGCGCAATACCGCCTTGTCGCTGGCTTCGGTAAAGCTGTGCGAACTGCTGTCGAGCCGTCGCACCGAGATGTCGGGCCGCGATCTGGCGCGGGCAAAACCAGCGCTGTGCCACTCGCTCATGAAGGCCACCGCCGTGCCGTCATGCTCGGCGATCAGGATGCGCACTGGCCCTGCAAAGCGCGCCATCGCGTCTGCCAGTCGAGCTGAAAGCGATGAGGGTGCCGATGGCGCTGCCGCTTTGATCAGGCCGCGTGCGAGTTTGCCCAAGTCCACCGCACCTGTGAGCAGTTTCATGATCGCTTTGGGGTCCTTGAGCCGTTGCCAATAATGCGCCTTGATCGCGGCTGCCGGTGGCGTGTCGCTCGCAGCCTCGATTGCCCAGGGGTTTGCGATGACAGCGGCATCGATCCCGGGCACAGCATGGATCATGATCGCGCTCGCCGCATCGCAATTGCCGAATGCGACCATGCGGGCAAGCTGCGGGCAGGCGTTGCGGAATGCGGCGATCGCCGCCGCAATGTCGGCGGCGCTGGTTTCGAACCCGCAATTGTCGCCCTCGCTGTCACCAATGCCGCGCCGGTCGAAGCGGAAGACCGGATATCCTCCCGCCGCGACGTCTGCCGCCAGCATCGCCATGCCGCGATGCGCGCCGATGCGGATTTCATTTCCGCCCGAAACGATCAGCAACCCGGTATCGGCAGCCGCATCATCGAGCGTGGCCCAGAGCGTTGCGGCTTCGCATTCGAAACTCACAATGCGGCGCATCGGTCGATCCACTGGGCAAGATCGGCGGCGAGCGCCTTCGACAACGCTGCATCCTCTCCCGGTTCGGCGCGCCGCCAGAGCGGGGCTCCATCGACCTTGGCATCGGCAGGGGCGGCATCGGCCGATAGCCGGACTGTGCGAACCTTGGCGGGGACGGGTATGGGTGCGGCCTCAAGGTCGGCCAGAAACGCATCGGTCAGCACATGCCCTGCATAGGTCTCGCTGCGCCCCGACGCGCGCACCCGTCGCAAGTCGCGGACGATCCGCCCTCCGGTTTCAGGCGCAAAGCGCCATGTCGGCACATCCCCGCCGCCGAGCAGAGACCCTCCCCGAAACGCCGCAATCCGGCTCGCCCCTGTCGCAGCGATTGCGCTGCCGACAGCAACGGCCCAGTCGGTCAGCCGGACATCGGCGACACCGGTCAGGCTTTCTCCTGTGCCAGGCAGATCGACAATCGTAGCGCCGATACCTTGCGCCTCGAGCATCCGCATCATCTGCGCGATCATCCGGCGGGTGCGATTGGCCTCTTCGAAAAGCGGCTCAATGATCAGGATCTGGCGCGCGCAGCCGGTGCCTGTGCGAAACCAGCAGGCCGGATCGCTCACCCGGCCACCTTGGCCCTGGCAAAATCCTTGAGGCGGCCGAAAGTTTCGAGCATTTCGCCATCGACGTCATCATCATCGATCATGATGCCGAGCCGATCTTCGATCTCGGTCAAAAGGCTGGCGACGGCCATCGAATCGAGTTCGGGCAATGTCCCGAACAGCCCTGTGTCATCGTCGAACGATGCCGCGCGTTCGCGGCTGATGCCAAGAATATCGACAAGTACGGACCGGATGCACGCATCGACATCCACCGTTTCCCCACTCATGCTGCGCTCCCTGCCCATGTTTTCCGTGCGCAGTTACGCTTTGCGCAAGGGTGCGGCAAGCGCCGATAGCCGCGCGCGCGCCGCCCCCACCCAACCAGCGGCGCTGCCGCGCTTGTAAAGCGTGATCGTATCGAGCGGCGTGTGACGATCCATCCACACGGCCTTGTAACTGTCGTTTCCGGTGCCGAAATCGATCGTCGTGACGCGATCTGTATCGATCGCGTGGCAAAACATGTCGTGGCTGAGGATCGTGCCCGGAGACAGATGTTCGTATTCCTGATGATAGGCGAGCTTCTGAATATACGCCACCTTATCGGCAACGATCCACAATTGCGCCGCGACAGGCTGCCCCTCGAGCGTGGCGATGCCAAGCCGCAATCCGCCGCGCTCGGCCTCATAGTGCGCCATGTCGCGCAAAAAGGGCGCTGAGCCCTCCGCAGGTTTCCAGCTATGCTCATAGACCGAGAGATAATCGGCCCATGCCGCTTCGTCGAATTCGGTATGGATGGTGCAGCCGATTTCGGCTTTCTTTGCCTTGCGCTTGTGGGTGCTGCGCAGTTCGCCGGGTCGGTCTTCCCAATATTGCGCGAAGGATTTGCCTTCGACATCGACGGTCCACGATACAGATGTCGGTTCGCGGTAGGCAAACCAGCCATTGCTGCCAAACGCATCGACGATAAGATCGGACGTGCCGTCGGCCGTCGGCACCGGCGAAAGGACAAGCGTGGGTGCAACCGAGTTTGTTTTGGCGAGCCTGCGCGCCAGAGCCGCCAACAGCTGCCGGTCGGGGCCGCCTGCAAACACCGGACGGAACGCAAGGCTATACCAGTTGGCAAGCGACACCATCCGGGTGCCATCGCGCGCCAAGAACAGCCAGCAATGCGATCCCGCGTTCCACGCATGCGCGATGAAGGGCACAAGTTCGCCATCCCAATGCGCCGCCACACGCTGAAGCCATGGAAGCCTTTCGAACGGCGAAAGCCCGACCTCGGCAGCGATCATGCCGCGCGGATCGACGGTTTCGGCGTCGAGACGATCGAGCAATTCTCCCTTAACCCACTTCGTGGTAGAGCGGCGATACTCCTCGCCCAATTCCATGAGAGTGCCCTTTGTTGTTACCCTGTTCACGTCCGCATCCGCTCGATCACCTGACGTTACGCGGCGTCGATAGCGCGATTGCCTTAACAAGCCGTGAGGGCGACGTCACCTATTCCGCCCTCGACAAAAGAGTGGGTCAGGCCTCCGCATGGTTAATCGCAAAGGGGCTGAAACCGGGCGATCGTGTGGCATCTTGGCTTCCCAAGACACTGTTGGCCTGCATCCTGCCATTGGCGGCCGCACGCGTGGGATTAATCCATGTGCCGATCAACCCGGTGCTTCGGCGCGCGCAGGCGGCGCATATCCTGGCCGATAGCGGCGCTGCGATGCTGATCACGCAAGCGGCAAGGGCTGCAAGCTTCGAAGCCGGAGACGTGCCTGCGCCCTGTGCCATCGTTTTCGAACCCGAGTGCATCAGCGCAAGCGCCGATATGACGCCGCTCTCGCGCTCGGATCGCGACCCGTCGCAACTGTGCGCGATCCTGTATACCTCAGGTTCGACAGGAACGCCCAAGGGGGTGATGCTCAGCCATGCCAATCTCTGGCTGGGTGCGATCAGCGTTGCTCACTATCTTGAACTGACGCCGCAAGACCGGACGCTTGCAGTGCTGCCGCTGGCTTTCGATTACGGGCAGAACCAGCTGCTTTCGACCTGGGCGGCCGGAGGTACGGTTATCCCGCTCGATTATCTGACCGCGCGCGACGTGATCAAGGCAGTCGGCAAGCATGACGCAACGATGCTCGCAGGCGTCCCGCCGCTGTGGCATTTGCTGGTCGAGACCGAGATGCCCCAGGGCATCGGCGCAAAGCTGCGGCGGGTGACCAATTCGGGTGGCGCGCTGACGCCAACGCTGATCGATGCGATGCGCACAATGTTCCCCAATGCCGGAATTGTCCCGATGTACGGCCTCACCGAAGCGTTTCGATCGACCTGGCTGCCGCCAGCACTGGTTGCCGATCACCCGACATCGATGGGCCGCGCGATCCCCTTTGCCGAAATCCTGGTGGTGCGACCCGATGGCAGCGTTGCCGATGACGACGAGGCGGGCGAGCTGGTGCATTGCGGTCCGCTGGTCTCGCAAGGCTATTGGCGCGATGCCGAACGCACTGCTGCGCGGTTCAAGCCTGCTCCTGCCGCATCGACCTATGGCGGCACGGCAGTCTGGTCGGGCGATACGGTGCGCCGAGATGCGTCCGGCCTTCACTTTTTCGTCGGGCGAGACGATGAAATGATCAAGGTATCGGGCAGCAGGATCAGCCCGACCGAAATCGAGACTGCGGCCATCGCGAGTGGTGTGGTTGCAGAGGCCGTCGCCATCGGCGTGCCCGACGCCCGGCTGGGGCAGGCGGTGGTGCTGGTGGCGCGAGCAGGCCTGAAGGATGACGCCGGACTGATGGCCTATTTCAAACGCGAACTGCCAGCCTTCATGCATCCGTCGCGGATCGTCTGGAAAACCGAATTGCCGCGCAATGCCAATGGCAAGCTCGACCGGGCGGCTATCCGTGCAGAGGTGCTGTCATGAAACCGATGGGGGCAATCCCGGCTGGCTTTGCCGCCGATGCCGATGGCGCGCTTGTGATCGGCGGGCAAACCGCAAGCGCGCTGGCGGATGCGGCGATCGATACGCCCTTGTTTGTTTATGATGCCACGATGCTGCGTGCGCGGGTTGCATCATTGCGTGCGGCAATGCCCCAAGGGCTTGCCATTCATTACGCTATGAAGGCCAATCCCTTTGCGCCACTGCTTCGGCTGATGGCCACGATCACCGATGGGATCGACATCGCGTCAGGTGGCGAACTCACCATGGCGCAGGATGCGGGCGCGAGGCACATCTCGTTTGCAGGCCCGGGCAAACGCGATCGCGAACTGGCAAAGGCGATCACGGCCGGGATCACGATCAACCTCGAATCCGAAGGCGAGGCGACCCGCGCGCTGGCGCTGGCCGATGAACTGGGGCGGGCGCCGAAGCTGGCGGTGCGCGTCAACCCCGAATTCGATCTCAAGGGATCGGGGATGCGGATGGGGGGCGGCGCCAAACCGTTCGGTGTCGATGCGGGTCGCGTGCCAGATTTGGTCAAGTTGCTCATCGCCTCAGGGGCGGACTGGCGGGGGTTTCATATCTTTGCCGGTTCGCAGGCGCTCGATGCCGATGCGATTGCCCAAACGCAGGCGCAGACGATCGCGCTCGCCGGTGCACTGGCCGATGCCTCCGGGGCAGTGCCGCCGCTGGTCAATCTTGGCGGCGGTTTTGGGGTTCCCTATTTTCCCAAGGACGATCCTGTAAATATCACGGAGGTCGGGCAACGTCTTGAAGACAGTCTGAACACCTGTGCCGATAGTCTTGCCGGCAGCCGGTTTGCCATTGAACTGGGGCGATGGCTGGTTGCAGAAGCCGGGGTCTATCTGTGCCGCGTGGTCGATCGCAAGATCAGCCATGGAGAAGTGTTCGTGATCACCGATGGCGGATTGCATCATCAGCTTGCGGCAACGGGAAATTTCGGGACGGTGGTGCGGAGGAACTATCCCATTGCAGTGGCAAACCAGTTTGCGTCCGAAGCCAGCGAATGCGTGAACGTGGTCGGGTGCCTGTGCACGCCGCTCGATCGTCTGGGCGATCAGGTCATGCTGCCGGCAGCGCAGGTGGGCGATCTGATCGCGATCTTCATGGCGGGGGCTTATGGCGCGTCAGCCAGCCCGGCCGCGTTCCTCGGCCACCCCCCGGCTGCTGAAATATTGGTTAACGCCTGACCCGATTCCGTCAATCCTAACACTATGTTCACCTCTCCAGTCGATATATTGCGCGAAGAACTTCACCTGGGTTGTCGGCGTTTACCGGGGCGAGGGCAGGGCGTTGTGGATGGTTTGGCAAGGGTGTTGAATTATGGGTGTCGGTGCGTCGTCGCGTTATCTGATGGGTGTCAGCCTTGCGGCTGTGTCGCTTTCGGGCTGTGCCACCGGTGGCAGCGCGCCTGAATTGCCGCCTGCGCGCTTTGTCGCAAATCAGGAAGGGCCGGGCGAGGAGTATATTATCGGCCCGCTCGATCAGCTGACGATCTTCGTCTGGCGCAACCCTGAATTGGGCGCAAAGGTTCAGGTCCGCCCCGATGGACGGATCACGACGCCGCTGATCGAAGATATGCCCGCGGTTGGCAAAACGCCCACCATGCTGGCGCAGGACATCAAGATGCAGCTGAGCGAGTTTATCCGCGAGCCGCTGGTGTCGGTTATTGTCGATAATTTTTCCGGCACATTCTCACAACAGATCCGTATCGTCGGCGCGACCGAAAAACCGGCGTCGATCCCCTACCGCGCCAACATGACCTTGCTCGATGCGATGATCGCGGTCGGCGGGTTATCCGAATTTGCGGCGGGCAATCGCGCGCGGCTGGTGCGCGCCGATCGCAAGACCGGTGACCAGAAAACCTATAACGTCAAACTTGGCGATCTTCTCAAGCGGGGAGACTCACGCGCCAATGTCCGGCTGGAACCGGGCGATGTGATCATCATCCCTGAATCGATGTTCTGATGGTCGACCCGCTTGCCAAAACCCGACTGGCTGAGCCTGTCGAAGCCCTGTCTTGTCTCGATGCCAATGCGTCCGGACAGGGGCAGCCTTTCGACACGCTCAGGGAGACGGAATTTTCGAGATGAACAGCCTTTACGAAGAGTTCAGCGTTGCGCTGCACAGCGTCTGGAAACGTCGCTGGCTGGCGCTGCTGGTCGCGTGGGGCGTCGCGCTGATCGGCTGGCTTGCCGTCAGCAGCATCCCCAACCGCTATGAATCAAAGGCAAGCGTGTTCGTCCAGAACCAGTCGTTGCTGCCCGGAAAGATGGGGATCACCGAAAACGAACAGCGCGACGGGATCGAGAATATCACCCAAACGCTGACCGCCGCCGACAATCTGGAAAAGGTCGTGCGCCGCACCGATCTGGCGCAGCTGGCCGCGACGCCGCGCGACATCGCCAATCTAAGCGCGGGGTTGCGCAAATCGATCGAAGTCACCGCGATCCAGGACAACCTGTTCGAGATTACGGCGGAGTCGGCGAACACCAGCCTGTCGAATGCGCAGAACGCCAAATTGTCGCGCGACATCGTGCAAAAGTTGCTCGATCTGTTCGTCGAAGGCAATCTGGCGGGCGATCGTGTCGAAACGGCACAGGCGCTCAAATATCTCGATGGCCAGCTGGCGACGCGCGAAAAGCAGCTTCAGGAAGCCGAAGCCCGCCGTGTGGCATTCGAGCAGAAATATCTGGGAATGCTTCCCGGTGCAGGTTCGCCATCGATGCGGATGGATGTGGCGCGGTCGGAACTGGGGCAGGTCGAATCAAGCCTGATGGCGGCGCAAGGCGGCCTTAATGCCACCAATGCACAGCTCGCTTCGACGCCTGCGGCAACGACCACACAGGGGAGCTTTGCCGGCGGCGGCGGTCGCGCGGCGCAGATCGAAGGGCAGATCGCCGAAGGTCAGGCGCGCGGCTGGACCGATAGCCACCCTGACATGCTCGCGCTTCGCCGACAGCTGGGCAGCGCGCGCGCCGCCGATCGCGCAGCCAGTGGCGGTCGAGGCAGTGGGGGTGTTACCGCCTCAAATCCTGTCTACGCGACGATCCGGTCGATGCAGGCCGAAAAGCAGGCGCAGGTTGCTGCGCTGGCTGCACGCAAGGCACAGCTTCAGGCCGAAATGGCGCAATATACCGTCAAACAGGCGCAGGAGCCGGGCATTGCGGCCGAGCAACAGGCGATCAACCGCGACTATGATGTTCTCAAGACCCAGTATGACAAGCTGCTTTCGGACCGCGAGGAAGTGCGGCTGCGCGGCTCGCTCCAGACCGACACAAACGCGGTCAAGCTTCGTGTGATCGAACCGCCGTTCCTGCCAACCGCGCCTGCCGCGCCGAACCGGCCCTTGCTGCTCGCGCTTGTTCTGGCCGCCGCAATAGGGGCTGGTGTCGCGGCGGCGTTTGGAATGAGCCAGATCAGGTCGACCTACACCACGGCAGGACGGCTCGAACGCGCCAGCGGATTGCCCGTGATCGGATCGGTATCCGAGGTGACGACATCGCCGCAGCGTGCCGAACGCCGCAAGAAATTGCGGATGTTTGCGGGGGCCACGGCCGCGCTGTTCGCGCTGTTTGCCCTCTTGCTTACGGTCGAATTCGTCCAGCGGGCGATGGTCGCATGAGGGACATGATGATGGCGAAGAAACCCGGGGCGAAGCCTTCGCTGATCGAGCGCGCCGCGCAGGGTTATGATTTTTCCGAACTGCTGCGACGCGCCGATCCGGTGGTTGCCGAAGATGCTGCCACGCCGGAACCTCCCCTCATTGCGCACGTCAATGTTCCTGCCGCACCGCCGCTGGCGCAGCAGGGCGAGACAGCGTCGATCGATCTGCAATGTCTTCGCGATACAGGCTTTATCATCCCGGGTGCACCGCCCAGTGCGCTTTCCGAAGAATTTCGCCTGATCAAGCGGCAGCTGCTGCTCAAGGCCTTCGGCAGCCACGCAGCGGCACCTGTGGAACGCGGGCGGCTGGCGCTGATCTGTTCGGCGCAGCCCAATGAGGGCAAGACGTTCTGCGCAATCAATCTGGCATTGTCGATGACGAGCGAGAGCGATCTGGAGGTCCTGCTGGTCGATGCCGATGTGGCCAAGCCCCAGATCCTGTCGACGCTGGGTCTTTCGGGCAGCGAGGGCCTGATGGACGCGCTCGCCGATCCCGCCATCGATGCCGAAAGCCTGATCATCCGCACCTATATTCCCAATTTGCTGGTGCTGCCCGCCGGGCGTCAGTCGCACAGCGATACCGAACTGCTGGCGTCGGCCCGCACTCGCGCCGTGATCGACCGGCTGGCCGCGCACAATCCGCGCCGGATCGTGATCTTCGATTCGGCGCCTGCACTGGCGGCGTCACCCGCATCGGTGCTGGCCATGCATGTCGGGCAGACACTGCTGGTCGTTCGCGCCGATCACACGACCGAAGGAGAACTGCGCGACACGATCGCGCTCGTCGATGCGTGCCCTGTCATCCAACTGATGCTCAATGCCGTCACCTTCAGCGGATCGAACCGCAAATTCGGATCATATTACGGATTTGGAGAATGACCATGGCGATTCATTCCAGACAGGTTTTTGCGCTCCTCGGGGCAGGTGCCGTGGTGTCGATGTCCGCGCCCGCAATCGCGCAACGCACGGTCGATGTTTCGCCCTATCTGGAAGTTGGCCAGTTTGTGGTTGCCGATCTGCGCGGAGACGATGTGCTGACCTATAGCCAGATTGCGGCCGGGATCGATGCTCAGCTGTCCACGCCGCGCACGCAGTTCCAGGTCAATTACCGCTACGAACGCCGGATCGCGTGGGATGACGATGTTGCCGACGACTCTGTGCATACCGGGCTGGCGCGCGGGGCGTTTCAGGTCGTTCCCGGCGTTTTGAGCGTTGAGGCAGGTGCGCTGGCCCAGCGCGCGCGAACCGATATTCGCGGGAGTGCACCGGGCATATTGGTCGGCAATATCGACAATGTGACGCAGGTATATTCGGCCTATGCCGGGCCGACTTTGTCAACCAATGTCGGCGCGTTGAAGCTGGGGGCGGCGTATCGGCTTGGTTATACCAAGGCCGAAGCTGGCGACCTGTTCGCAGCACCCGGCCAGCCCCGGCTCGATCAATATGATGATTCAGTGAGCCATCTGGCATCCGCGAGCGTGGGCATGGCGGCCAATGCGGGGCTGCTGCCCTTCGGCTGGACCGTTACCGGCGCGTACGAACGCGAAGATGCAGGCCAGCTCGATCAGCGGTTCGAGGCCCGGGGCGTCGAACTTGATATTGTGGCCCCCGTCACCCCCAACGTCGCGCTGGTCGGCCGGGTCGGGTATGAAGATATCGAAGTGTCGCAGCGTGGCGCGCTCGTGGATGCTGGCGGGGTGCCTGTTACCGACGCGCGCGGGCGGTTCATTACCGATCCCGCCAGCCCGCGCCTGCTCGCTTATGATCAGGATGGCATTTACTGGGATGCCGGCGTGCTGTGGAAACCGAGCCGCCGGACAAGCCTCGAAGCCCGGATCGGCAGGCGCTATGGCAGCATGAGCTATACCGGTTCGTTCACCTATCAACCCAATGCCAACAGCGCCCTGCAAGTCGGCGTATACGATGATGTCCTGACCTTTGGGCAGCAGTTGAACGACAATATTGGAAGCCTTCCAACTGCATTCGGTGGTACCACCCGCAATCCGTTCGGCGCCGGCTTTGGCGGCTGCGTAGGCGGCGTCAATGGCGGCACAGGCGGATGTTTGAGCCCGGCGTTCCAGTCGATCAGCACCGCAGCGTATCGCGCGCGGGGCGCAACGGCAATTTATTCAACCAGTTACGGGCCATGGAGCGCGTCTGCGGGCGGCGGCTATGCGCAGCGCCGCTTCCGCGCCCCGACCGGCGTGGGCGGCACGTTTTCGCTGGCAGGGGTTCGCGATGAAAGCTGGTTCGGGCAGGGTCAGCTCGGCTACCGCATCAACGACACCTCGGCGATCGATACGACGGTGTTTGCCAGCTTGTTCGATTCTGGCATATTAGGTGCGCCCGACGTCACGACAATTGGCGCGTCAGCGGCGTACAGCCGATTGTTCGGGCGGCGGCTGTCGGCAACGGCGGCGCTGGGTTTGTTCAACGACAAGATCGATGGACTCGAAAGCGATCTGACGGGCACGGCGTCGGTCGTCATGCGGTATCAATTCTGATCGCGGTGCAGGGGTGAAGGTGGATATGATGCAGAACCATTACGGATTGAGCGGCCGTCCGTTTCAATTGACGCCCGATCCGCGTTTCTGGTTCGAAAGCGCCACGCACAAAAAGGCGATGGCCTATCTTGGCTATGGGCTGCAGCAGGGCGAAGGCTTTGTGGTGGTGACAGGCGAAATCGGCGCGGGGAAAACCACGCTGGCATCGCATTTGCTGGCCACGGTCGATCCCGCGCGGGTCGATGCCATCCGGATTGCCTCGACGCAGATCGGCGGCACCGATGCGCTGCGTCTGGTCGCGCAAGGTTTCGGTTTGCCCAACGAAGGCGTCGAAAAGGCGCATTTGCTCACCGCGATCGAGGCGCATGTTGTCGAGCGCGCCCGGGCGGGCCAGCGCGTGCTGCTGATAGTCGATGAAGCGCAGAATTTGCCGCAGGACAGCCTTGAAGAACTGCGGATGCTGTCGAACATCCAGGGTCCTGACCGGGCGCTGGTCCAGATGTTGCTACTCGGGCAGCCCGAATTTCGCGAACGGCTAAACAATGCGCCCGAACTCGAACAACTTCGCCAGCGGGTGATCGCGGCGCACCATCTGACCGCGATGGAGCCCGAAGAAGTGGGGCCCTATGTGTTGCACAGGCTGGGTCTGGTGGGCTGGAGCGGATCGCCGGCGTTTTCGCAACCCACATTTGCGGCACTGTATCGCGCCACAGGCGGGCTGCCGCGCAAGATCAACACGGTCATGACGCGCGCGCTGATGCTGGGCGATCTTGACGCTGCGCCGGCGATCACTGCTGATATGATCGACAGCGTTATGGCAGACATGGCGCACGATGCGTCGAACGCAGACGCAGAAGCAGCAGCTGAAATCGCGGCGGCACCTGGCCTGCGACTGGTCGATGCGGCGGCGTCGCCCGATGGCCACACGCTCGATCAGGCCGCGCGAATCGCTGCACTCGAAGCGCAGGTCGAAGAACAGGGCGCAGCGCTGCGTCGCGTGCTCGGGCTCCTGGTCGAATGGGTCGAAGCCGAGGATGATCAGCGCGCAGCCGATATGCGCCGCGCGCCTGCGGCGTAAGCCGGGGCTGACATGCGCAACGCCCTTTCGGTAGACGTCGAAGACTGGTTTCAGGTCGGTGCGTTCGAAAATACGATTCCCAGGGCCGATTGGGGTGGCCTTGTGCCGCGCGTTGAACGCAACACCGATGCCGTGCTTGCGATGTTCGACGATGCGGGGGTCAAGGGCACCTTCTTCACGCTTGGCTGGGTCGCCGAACGCTTTCCGAACCTCATCCGCAGGATTGTCGATAATGGCCATGAACTGGCAAGCCATGGCTGGGCGCATGATCGCGTGTTCCAGCTCGATGCCAGCCGTTTTGCTTCCGATCTTGCGCGCACCCGCATGACACTCGAAGATTTGGGCGGCGTTGCCGTCACCGGTTATCGCGCGCCGAGTTTTTCGGTAGATAAACGCACGCCCTGGGCGCATGGCGTGCTGGCAGATGCAGGCTATGCCTATTCATCAAGCGTGGCGCCTGTCGTCCATGATCATTATGGCTGGCCCGAAGCGCCGCGATTTGCGTTCAGGCCTGTGCCCGACAGCAGAATGATCGAAATTCCCGTGACGACCGCCCGGTTCGCAGGGCGAACGCTTCCGGCGGGCGGCGGCGGCTTTTTCCGGCTGCTGCCCTACAGCTTCAGTCGTTGGGCGATCCGGCAGGTCAATGCGGAAGGACAGCCAGGCATACTCTATTTCCACCCGTGGGAAATCGACCCCGATCAGCCACGCGTGGCCAATGCGCCGCTGAAATCGCGGCTGCGGCACTACACCAATCTGAGTGTGATGCAGTCCAAGCTGCGCCGGTTGCTCGCCGATTTCGAATGGGCGCGCGTCGATGCCGTCGTTGCGGAGCAATCGGGCCGGGTCGAATGATGGCAGAGGCCTTTGCCGATGCCTTCACTGTCCGGGCAGTCGATCTGGACTGCGCCGAAGCCTGCGCGGCAGTCGATGCGTTTTTGGAGCAGCACTCCGATGCGACGCCGTTTCACCGGACGGCCTGGGTCCGCGCGGTGGCGAAGGGGTGCGGGCAACGCGCCCACTATTTGATTGCTGACGATGCAGCGGAAACCATCGCTGCAGTGCTGCCGCTCACCGAGATCCATTCGCCGCTGTTCGGGCGCGCGCTGGTGTCGAGCGGCTTTGCCGTCGGAGGCGGAATCATATCCGATGCGCCGCCTGCCGCTCGCGCGCTCGAACAGGCGATGGTCGCGCTTTCGCGGCGGCTGTCGTGCCCGTCGCTCGAACTCAGAGGCGGGGCGCTGCCCGAAGACGGCTGGCAGATCGACAAGACAACCTATCTGGGCTTCGCACGCGATCTTGCGGCTGATGATGACGCCGAATTGCTCGCCATCCCGCGCAAACAGCGCGCCGAAGTGCGCAAGGCGCTCGATCTTGATTTGGTCATCGAAAGCGGTGCTGCCGAGCGCGACCGTGACGCGCATTATGCCGTTTATGCCCAAAGCGTCCGCAATCTTGGCACCCCGGTATTTCCGCGCGCGCTGTTCGATGCCGTGCTCGACAGCTTCGGCGACGATGCCGATATCGTGACCGTCCGGCACGAAGGCGTGCCAGTGGCCTCGGTCCTCAATCTCTATCATCGCGGTACCGTGCTGCCCTTCTGGGTCGGCGGCACCGCTGCCGCACGCACGCTGCGCGCCAATGACCTCATGTATTATGCGCTTATGAACCATGCGCGGCGGCAGCGCTGCACGCGGTTCGATTTCGGGCGGTCGAAGGCCGGAACCGGGCCTGCGGCGTTCAAGCGCAATTGGGGGTTCGAAGGCGTGCCGCTGGCTTATGCCACGCGTTCGCTCGACGGCAGCCCGCCACGTGACGTCAATCCGCTAAGCCCCCGCTACCGGATGCAGGTGGCGCTGTGGCAGCGGCTTCCGCTCGGCATCGCCAACGCCATCGGCCCCGCGATCGCGCGGGGGCTGGGATGAACGGCGAAATCCTGTTCCTGTCGCACCGCATTCCCTATCCGCCCGATCGCGGCGACAAGATCAGAAGCTGGCACATATTGCGGCACATGGCGGCGATCGCGCCTGTCCACCTGTGTGCGCTGTGCGATGATGACCGCGATCTTGCCCACCGCGCGATGCTTGAGGGCATTTGCGCAAGCGCAACCTTCGTACGCGCCAACCCGTCGCGGGTCGCAGCAATGGGCAGGGCGCTGATCAATGGCAAACCGGCCTCGGTGATGGCGTGCGCAAGTTCGAGGCTGCAGGCGCACGTCGATACGCTGCTGCGGACACGGCCGGTCGAAACGATCTATGCATTTTCGGGGCAGATGGCGCAGTTTGTTCCCGGAAATGTCAAGGCGCGCTTCGTCATGGATTTCGTCGATATGGATTCGGCAAAGTTTGCAGCGTTTGGGGGGTTCGCCAACGCGCAGGAGTCAAAGCGGCTGTTGCGATGGGAACATGACGCCGCCGGGCGTGCCGATCTGTCGCTGTTTGTCAGCCATGCCGAAGCCGAGTTCTTCAAGCGTTCGTCGCCGCCTGCGACGGCAGCGATCGCCGTGCTCGAAAACGGCATCGACCTTTCGGCATTCGATCCGGCGCGCGCCAGCACCCCCGTTCCCGTCCCCGCCAACCCATTGATCGTCTTCACCGGGCAGATGGATTATCGCCCCAATGTCGATGCCGTCGTGCAATTTGCGGCCGAGACATGGCCGTTGGTCCGCGCGCAATTCGGCGATGCGTGCTTTGCGATTGTCGGGCGCAACCCGGCAGCGTCAGTGAATGCATTGAACGGCGCGAACGGTATCGTGGTGACAGGCGAGGTGCCCGACCCGCGTGACTGGATCGCAGCGGCCGATATTGTCGTCGCACCGTTGCTGCTCGCGCGCGGCATCCAGAACAAGGTGCTTGAGGCTATGGCGATGGCCAAACCGGTGATCGCTTCGCCCGCTGCGGCAGAAGGCATCGATGCCAGGCCGGGCCGCGATCTGATCGTAACAGACGGGGCGCGTCAGACGGCGGATGCCATCGCCACGCTGGCCCGCGACCCGGCGCAGTGCCGGTCGATCGGAGCAATGGCGCGGGCGCGGGTCGAGGCGCGCTATGGCTGGGATGCGCAGCTTGCCGCACTCCCCGAAGTGCTGAAGCTGGCCAGATGAACTGGCGTGATGCGCTCACCCGGCTGGGCGTGGCAGCAGCTGCGTTGCTGCTGCTGGTCTGGCGCGACGCGGCGGATATGGTCGCGATCTGGTGGACGAGTTCGACCTTCGCGCATTGCCTGCTGATCGCACCACTCGCGGCATGGCTCGTCTGGCAGCGGCGCGACGAAGTTGCGCGACTGGTACCGACCGGCTGGATTTGGGGGCTGGTGCCGATGGCGCTCGGTGCCTTGTCGTGGCTGCTTGGCGAAGCGGGGAGCATCGCGCTGCTCCGCCATGCAGGGCTGGTGCTCATGCTCCAGTCGCTCGTGCCGACTTTGCTCGGCCCGCAGGTCACACGCGGGTTGCTGTTCCCGCTCTTCTACATCGTCTTCCTCATCCCCTTTGGAGAGGAGTTCGTGCCTCCGCTCCAGACGCTCACGGCAAAGCTTAGCATGGCGTTTCTCGGGCTTGCGGGCATTCCGGCGCATATCGAGGGCGTATTCATCCAGACCCCGTTCGGGCTTTTCGAAGTCGCCGAGGCCTGTTCGGGGGTCAAGTTCCTGATCGCGATGGTCGCCTATGGCGCCCTTGTTGCCAATGTCTGTTTCCGGTCGTGGTGGCGGCGCGCTGCGTTCATGACGGTGTCGATCATCGTGCCGATCGTGGCGAACGGGCTGCGCGCTTATGGGATCATCCACATTTCCTATCTGACCAGCGCTGAGTTTGCAGTCGGCGTCGATCATGTCATCTGGGGCTGGATCTTCTTCGCAGTCGTCATGGCGCTGGTGATGGCGATTGGGTGGCGGTTTATCGATCGCGGGCGCGATGATCGCTGGCTGGGCTCTTGGGCCGATGGGCCGGCGCGCGTCGATCCTGCAAGTGGAGGCTTGGCGCTGGCGGCAGCGGCGCTCGTCTTCGCGGCGCTGCCGGTCGGCTGGCAGGCGTTGGTCGCGCAGACGGGGCATTTGCCGATGGCTGCGCGCGTCACGCTGCCGCAAATCCCGGGATGGACCCAGGTTCCGGTCAAGCAGGCCTATCCCTGGACCCCGCAGTTCGCAGGTGCCGATCACCAACTGCTCGGTGCCTATCGCGATGCGTCTGGCCGCCGGGTCGAACTCGCCATCGCGCTGTTCGGTTGGCAGGAAGAGGGGCGCGAGATCGTCGGGTTTGGGCAGGGCGCCGTGCCGCCGACAAGCGAATGGTCATGGGCAAATGACACTGCGCCCCCTTCCGGCGGAAAGGCGCAGCGCATCTTTGCCCCCAATGTCGGGCGCGA
>JANPIQ010000329.1:0-5345 GCA_031425075.1 Sphingomonadales bacterium | reverse complement strand
GCCACCGCTACCGCGACTGCCGGCAATGGCCAACTGCGGGCGCTTGCCGGAAGCGTACGGATAGACACTTTGACCGTCACCGGAGGCGATGCGTCGATTATTGCCGGGGTCGACATTGCGGGGCAGGCGACGGGCACGCGTGTAACGATCAACGCCGACGATGCCGGGCGCGACGCAACTTTCGACGCAACAGGGGAAGCGTTTATCGATACTGTAAGTGCCGGACGCAATATCATCGGTACCGCCGCCGCGATCGACGCGATCGACGCAACGGCAACCGACGGCGCGTTCATGCTGACAGCCTTTTCAGGCGACTTGTCGCTCGTCAGGGGATCGGCGGGCACTACCGCAAACCTTACTACGATGTCAGCGACCGCCGACTTGGCGATCGGTGAGACGCTAATCGCAGGAACTGTCGCCGGTTCGACGGGCGACATCACGGTCTCGAGCGGGCGTGACTTTCTGGTCTCGGCATTTGATCCGCTTGTACCGACATCGGGTTTTGTCCGAAGCCTTACCGGCAGCATCGCGGCAGTTGCCGGACGTGACGTCAGAGCGATTGGCGTGTCGGCTCGGCCCACCGATCGCGGTTTCGGGGCAATCGATGCAGGCGGAACGCTTAGCCTGAGCGGAGCCGGCGATATTCGCGCCAATCGCCTCACGAGCGTCGGCAATCTTGACGTATCGATGGTCGCAGGGTCGCTGACCGGCGCGGGGCCGGCGGGGTCGATGACCGGCACAATCGTTCCTGGTGGCGCATTTTTTGCGCAGTCTGACGGACAAAGTATCACCGTGACGAGCGGGGCGGCGGGGCTGATCCAGGTCCGTGAAGTCCGGGCAGCGAACGACGTCACGCTCAATGCCGACATGATTTCGGCTGGAACGATTGAAACGACGACTGGCCGTGTCTTGCTCAACAATTCGGCTGCGGGAGCTGCCGACCCTGCCGAAATTTATGTTGGGCTTCTGACTAGTGCCGGGAACATCGCATTGACGTTCGCGGGGTCGCCTGCGACCATCGCGACCACGGCTGGCGGCTTCGCGTTCGATCCGGCTTTCGGTCAGGCAAACCTGTCTTCGACCGGCGGTTCGGTGAACGTAGCGGTGAGCCGGGCAGCGCAACTGGGCACTGTCACGTCGGGTGGTCCGTTCGACGTTTCCGCAGCAGCAATATCGCTGATTGATGCCAACGCAGCCGGCGCAATCGCTTTGACGGCCATGTCGGGCGGACTGTATCTCGGCTCTGCGACTGCCGGAACGACAGCTACGCTGGTGAAACAGGGCAGCCCCACCATCGATGCCGATCACGGCATTCGCGTTGCAACCGCTTTGCAAGCCACAGGCGCGACGTCGATCATGTCGTCGACGTTCGCCCGGCTCGATACCGTGACCTCGTTGAACGATACTCTCATCGCGGCCGCCGATGGCGATCTGACCATAAACACCGGCATATCCGGCACCGGGGCTACGCTGACAACGACGGCAGGCGATATCATCATCAACTCAAGTCTGACTGCTGCCACCGATGCAACACTGATTTCGGGGAACCATGTCCGCGCAAACACAATTGTGGCAACGACAGGAGGGCTCTCGATTGCGGCAGCGGGGGACGTGACGGGAATAGCGGCACCGTCTGCGATCGCGTCGGGGCTTCGGGTGGCATCGCTTGTCGATAGCGGCGCAACTATGATCACTGCATCGACAGGGGATATCCGGATCGGGAGTGTTGCAAACACCGCTGGCGCAGTCGGGCTGACGGCGACGTTGGGGTCGGCAACGGGGCTTGCGACGTCGGGCGATCTCGTGGCAGGCCCCGGTGCAACGCTGACGGCGACAGCAGGCAGTATCGGCGTCACGGCGGGTGGGCGCGCCGCATTGGGTGCGACCAGTTCAGGCACTTCGACAAGCGTCACCGCTGCGCAAATTTCGTCGCAAAACGCCACTGCAGGGGCAGCACTGGGCCTTGTAGCGAGCGATGCGCTGTCGGTGGACAACGCGTCTGCCGCTGGCACCACATTGTCGACGTCGGCCGGAGGTGCAACGGCAATCGATCTTACCGACGCCAACAGCGCGATTAATACGCTTTCCGATGGGTTCGGTGCGGCAAACCTGATGGCGTCAGGCGGCGGCGCTTCGATCGTGGTGACGGCAGGATCGGGCGCGCAAATCGGTGTCCTAACCGCCGACGCCGACGCGACGGTGAATGCCGCTGCGGCCGCTGTTTCAAGCATAACTGCCGTTAACGGGGCGCTTTCGATCACCACGGGCAATGGCGGACTTTATCTGGGAACGGGCATTGCAGGGACGACGGCAACGTTGGTAAAACAAGGTGGCCCGGCATCCGATACCGGCGATGGGATCCGCCTGGCAGGACGTTTGCAGTCGGCGGGGGAAGCGACGATTACGTCAGCCAGTTTTGCACAACTGAACGCGGTAAGTACGACCGGCGGCAACATCATTGTGGCGGTCGGGACCGATTTGACAGGGCTTGGTCGTGCGTCGGTAATCGACGATGTGCTTCGGGTAAGGCAGCTGACTGATGCCGGTGCAACCGCGGTATCGGCGGTAACCGGCGATATCCGGATCGGTGCGATTGCAAGCAGCGGATCGGGCATAGCGGTTGGTTCATCGCAAGGTTCGGTGACAGGGTTGTCACTTGCCGACCTTGGCGCAGGGCCGGGTGCGATGCTGACGGCGGCGGGCAACATAACGACGACGGGAACTTCCGGACGGACGGCGCTGGGAAGCGTCAGCGGCGTTAACATCTTGGTGTCGGCGCAACGCGCATCGATTGCCGACGCCATTGCAACAGGAACATTGACCGCAACGGCAGCCGATGCGCTCTCGATCGAGACAGCAAGCGCGGCAGGCGCAACGCTTGGCACGACGGCAGGCGGATCGGCCATTGTGCCTCTGACAGCGGCGGGGCTGATATTCGATGGAGATACAGGGCTTGCCGACCTGACTGCATCATCGGGCTCAGTCTCGGTCACCGCTGCGAAAATCGCTCAGCTTGGTGTTGTGGGCGCGCAGGTCGGGATCGATGTGACGGCCGCGGCGGTTTCGGTATCGAATGCGGTCGCGACGATGGGTACACTCAACCTCACAGCAACCACAGGCGGTCTCACCCTTGGGACAGGCCTTGCCGGCACCGATTCGCGGCTGATCAAGCGCAACGGCGTTGCCACGACCGCCGACGATGAGATCGAAATCGTCGCGAGCCTGACAGCGGGTGGAACCGCTCGGATCGATAGCGACACGCACGTTCGAGCAGCTGCTGTCACGTCCTCAGGCGCAATCGGGGTGCGTGCCAGCAATGGCGATGTGAACGCAGGAACGCTTTCTGCAGGCGAGGATGTTGCGATCAAGGCATCGAATGATGCGGTTCTGACCACGGTTATGGCTGGCGATGACGTCCATCTGTCGATCGGGCGCAATCTTGTCGGAGGTACGATAACATCCACGGGAACTGGCCCGGACGCACGCAGGATCGACCTTGACGATGCGGGCCTTTCGTTCGTTGCCGCCGCAGCCGACCGGAGCAACATCGTCATTGAAGGCGCAGCCGATGTTGCGATTGGCACCGCAATCGCCAGTGCGTCGGTGGCTGCGCTGGCCGGGGGCGCTCTTTCTGTTGCCACGGTGACGGCGGGCGAAGACATCGCGTTCGACGCCGTTGGACCAATCGCAATCGGTGTTGCAACCAGCGGCGACGACATCGTGCTGGCGTCAAACGGCGGCATATTACTCCGCGATACAGCAAGCGCCTTAGGGTCAGGGCCCAACACACGGAGCATTGTATTTACGCGCACGACGAACGGCTTGGCTAACGGCGGCATCGCATTTGCAGCCAACGATATGCTGGGCGCAGGCAGCGCGCGGCTGATCACGTCAGGCCCAGCTTCGGATATAGAGATCGGTGCGCGTCTTGATTCGCTTGGCGATGTGACATTGTTGTCATCGCGCGATGCGCGGGTGAACAGCGTCCGATCATCCACCGGGGCTGTCATGGCAAATGTCGCTCGCGATCTGACGGGCATTTCGGCAGCTGCTGCTTTTGGTCCGGGGACCGGGTTGCGGATCGGAACGCTGGCCGATGGCGGAGTGACCACGGTTGCGGCCAGCTCTGGCGATATCCGTATCGGATCGATTGCCAATACCGGTGGCGACGTTCTTGTTTCGGCGGGTCTAGGCTCGGTGACCGGGCTTGCGATTGGCGACATAGCTGCGGGGCCGGGTGCCATTATCGCCGCACCGCTTGGCAGTGTTTCGCTTGTGGTTGGCGGGCGGACGGCACTGTCTTTGGGAGAGGCCGGATCAGCATTAACTGTCGGATCGGGCACAATCTCGATTGGCTCGGCGGTTGCGGGCACCAGCGTGTCACTAACGGCGACGGGCGATGCTTTGTCGCTCGATTCAGGCATCGCTGGTGCAGGGGCGTCGTTGCAAACGCTTGGTGGCATGTCGGCGGCCATCGGGTTGACCGATGTGGCGGCAAGCCGCGATGTGTTGACCGATCAGTTCGGTTCGGCCGGTTTGAGCGCAAGTGGCACCGCGCGGTCGATCACCGTTAACGTGTCGAACCCAGTCAAGGCGGCGCAGCTCGGCACGGTCAGCGCATCGCGAGACGTCACCGTGGTGGGAGGTGCTATTGCGGCGAGCAGCGTGACCGCAGGGGCAGGAGCTTCAGGCGGCGCAATCGCGATGACAGCGGCCAGTGGCAGCCTTTATGTCGGCAGTGCGATCGCGGGATCGACCATCAGGCTCGTCAAGAATGACGGGGATGCCGATGGGCTTTTGGCGGCGCAATCTGATCGTGACGAATTGCGCGTTCGCCAGCGCCTTGTCGCAGGCGGCGATGTCTCGATTGTGTCGGCAACCAGCAACAGGCTTGCTGGTGGGTCGCCAACCGCACGCGTCGAAACGACCGCAGGATCAATCAGTGTCAGTTCGGCTGGCCAAACGACCGGGATCGGCACAGGCGCATCGGGCAGCACCGATCCGGCGCACGCCAGGGCCGATCTGCTTGCAGCTGCGGCAGGACAGGATGTCAGCGTCACGACCGGAAATCTGGCACAGCTCGGCATCGTTAGCGCCGGGCGCAATGTGACAATAGCGGCGGGGAATTCAACGCTCCGCGCAGGTGCGCCAGTGAATGGCGCAATTGATGCAACGGCGGTAACGGCGAATACCGGCGCACTTGCATTATCTGCTCGCGCCACAGCTCCTTCGGCCGGAGCGCTCGAAGATGGAGACATTGTCGTTCAATCTGCGCGTGCAGGTACCACCGCTATAGTGACCAACGGGGTGCCGGGCGGAACCGCGGGCGATATCGTCGTGGGTCA
>JANPIQ010000328.1:0-6706 GCA_031425075.1 Sphingomonadales bacterium | reverse complement strand
CGCCGGTCTGGCCATACATTTTGCGAATATCGACCACATCGGGCCCGATGCTTCCCGAACGGATCGGCGCCTCGATGGTTTTGCCGCCGACTGAAATTGTTGCGCTGCTCATGCCCTGTTTCCCTTCCCCAATTCAGCTCTGACGATGCAGAGCCAAGTTTAGTCCCTGCGGTGCAGGGAAGCCCCAATCCGCGCCAGCGATTCCTCGCGCCCGAGGAGCACCAGCACATCGAAAATTCCGGGGGATACACCCCGGCCGGTCAACGCAGCCCGCAGGGGCTGGGCGACCTTGCCGAGACCGACCTCGGCCTCTTGTGCAACGACCCTCACACTCTCTTCCAGCGTCGGCATATCCCAGGAGGGCAGCTGCGCCAGTGCTTCATGGGCCTTGCCCAACAGGACAATGGCAGGTTGATCTAGCAGGCTTTGCGCCTTCTCGTCGAGAGCAATCGGCGCGCGTTCGATCAGGAATTTTGCACCTTCTGCCAGATCGACGAGCGTGGCCGCGCGCGGCTTGAGCACGGGCATCGCACGGGTGACCAGAACGGTCTCATCCTGCGTCAATCCGCCGAGCCGCGATGCGACCAGACCCGCGAGCCGCGCATCATCGGCTGCGCGAATATAATGGCCGTTCAGATGTTCGAGCTTCTTGAAATCGAACCGCGCGGGGCCGCGCCCGACATTGGCGATATCGAACCATTTGATCGCCTGGTCGCGGCTGAAAATCTCCTCATCGCCATGCCCCCAGCCAAGCTTGGCAAGGTAATTGGTCACCGCTTCGGGCAGATACCCCATCTCGTCGCGATACGAATCGACGCCGAGCGCGCCGTGACGCTTTGACAGCTTGGCACCATCGGGGCCGTGGATAAGCGGGACATGTGCGTAAACCGGGTCGGGCCATTTCATCGCACGGCTGAGCACCAGCTGCCGGAAGGCATTGTTGAGATGATCGTCGCCACGGATGACGTGCGTGACGCCCATATCGTGATCGTCGACGACGACCGACAGCATATAGGTAGGCGTGCCATCGGATCGCAGCAGCACGAAATCATCAAGCTCGGCATTTGCCACGGTGACGTCGCCCTGAACCCGATCGGAAATCGTGACGCTGCCATCGCGCGGCGCCTTCAGCCGGACGACGAATGGCGCGCCCGGTGGCGCTTCGGACGGATCGCGATCGCGCCAGCGCCCGTCATACCGCATCGGCAGTTTCCGGGCGCGCTGTTCGGCGCGCATCGCCTCAAGCTCTTCTGCTGTGGCAAAGCATTTATAGGCATCGCCTTGCGCAATCAGCTGATGCGCGACCTCGGCATGGCGGGCGGCGCGGGCGAACTGGAACACGACATCGCCATCCCAATCGAGGCCCAACCAGCGCATGCCATCGAGAATCGCGGCGATCGCAGGCTCGGTCGACCGCGCGCGATCGGTATCCTCGATCCGCAGCAGAAACTTGCCGCCATGATGCCGCGCATAAAACCAGCTGAACAGCGCGGTTCGCGCGCCGCCGATGTGGAGGTAGCCCGTCGGGGAGGGGGCAAACCGCGTGACGACTTTATCCAAGTTCTGGGTTGCGCTCACGCAATACTGCTCCGAAGCTGTTAGGATGATCGCTGCCCCTAGCATGGCATTTCGAGGGCTTCAAACCGCGCCACGTCGCGGATTTGCGCGCGTCGAACGCTGGCTGGATGCCGAGCGCGACCAGCTGGCGCTCTGGATTCCTGTCATGCTGGGTGCAGGGATCGTGGCGTGGTTCATCCTGCCGCTGCGCGAATACTGGATCTCGGTGATTCTTGCAGGCTTTGCCATCGGGTTCACCGGCCTTTCGCTATCGCCGCGATCGCGGCTGGCGCGGGTGCTGATCTGGTCGGGCGGGTTGATCGCGTTCGGCTGTGCGCTGGCTTGGTGGCGCGCCGACGATCCGGGGCGGCGCATCCTTTCAAAGCCTGTAACCACCGCGTTCGAGGCCCGCGTGATCAAGCTGCACTTGCGCCCCGCCGAAGACAAGGTGCGGCTGTTGCTTGCGCCTGCGTCGGAGGAACTGCCCGCCATCATCCGCGTGACCCTCGCTGAAGATGCGATGATCGAGGGGATCGGCGTCGATGCCGTAATCCGCCTGCGCGCACGATTGATGCCGCCGGGCGATGCGCCGGTGCCGGGTGCATATGATTTTGCGCGGGCGGCGTGGTTTCAGCACTTGGGGGCTACCGGCCGCGTGCTTGGGCCCATCGCCATCGTCTCGCCAACGCCGCGCCAGGACGGGTTTCGCGAACGCCTGACAGCGCACGTGCGATCGAGGCTCGATGGAAGCGCAGGCGGCATCGCGGCGGCGTTCGCAACAGGAGACAGGGGCGGGATCGACCCCGCTGACGAAGAGGCGATGCGCGCGAGCGGGCTTACGCATCTGTTGTCGATCAGCGGGCTGCACATCACCGCTGTCGTTGGCGCGACGATGTGGCTGACGCTGCGTGTGCTTGCGGTGAGCGGATGGCTTGCGCTGCGGGTGCGGCTGCCTATCATTGCGGCACTGGCAGGAGCGCTCGCAGGGATCGGATACACGATCCTGACCGGAGCCGAAGTGCCGACGATCCGGTCGTGTATCGCCGCCGTGCTGGTGCTCGGCGGACTGGCTCTGGGGCGTGAAGCGATCACGCTGCGGTTGGTGGCCACGGGCGCTCTCATCGTATTGCTCTTCATACCGGAGGCAGTGATCGGCCCGAGCTTCCAGCTCAGCTTTGCAGCGATCACGGCAATTGTCGCGCTCCATGAATTGCCCTGGGTGCGTGCGCTGACGCTGGCGCGAGAGGAAGGCATTATCGCCAAGACAGCGCGGGTTTTTGCGTCGCTGCTGATCACAGGCGTTGCGGTCGAACTCGTACTGGCACCGATAGCAATGTTTCATTTCAGCAAATCGGGGCTGTATGGCGCGCTCGCCAATATCGTCGCGATCCCGCTAACTACGTTCGTCATCATGCCGTTTCAGGCGCTCGCGATGCTGCTCGACACCATAGGATTAGGCGCGCCGATGTGGTGGGTGACCGGCATGTCGCTCGAATTGCTATTATGGATTGCGCGCGCGGTGGCCGCGACGCCGGGGGCGATGGCGGCATTGCCGACGATGCCGGTGGGCGCGTTTGGCGCGATGCTTGGCGGGGGGTTATGGCTGCTGCTCTGGTCGAGCCGTATACGCTTCATCGGCGCGATCCCGTTCCTCGCCGGCGCTGCATGGGCGCTGTCTGCGCGATCTGCCGATGTTTTCGTGACCGGCGATGGCCGCCACATGGCGATCCACGATGTGCAAGGCAGTGCGATCCTGCGCGAACGGGCAGGCGATTATATTCGCGACGTGCTCAACGAACAATCGGGCGATCTCGAACCGGCGGTCGCGCTCGATGCCTGGCCGAATGCTCGGTGCAGCCGCGACCTGTGTCTTGTCACGCTAGCACGCGAGGGCCGCACCTGGTCAATCGCCGCAACACGCAGCGGATATCGGCTGCCATGGGCGGAGATCACCGCACTCTGCGCATCGACCGACATCGTCGTCAGCGACAGGCGGCTGCCAGCGGGGTGCACGCCGCGCTGGCTCAAGCTCGATTCCCAAATGCTGGGCAAGAGCGGCGGCATTGCCATCCACCTTGCCGAACAGCGCGTAATCACCGTGCGCGCGCCTGCCGACGATCATCCCTGGATCGTCGGCCCGGCGCCACCAGTTCAATACCGGCGAAGCAACCCGGCCAACCGCCCCTGAATCTGAACCTGCGCCGGATTGTACCGCTGTGGCTCATAAGCGCGATTGGCGGGATCGAGCCGCACCATCGATCCTTCGCGGCGAAAATATTTGAGCGTCGCTTCGTGATCTTCGACCAGTGCGACGACGATTTCTCCCTCGCGCGCGGCATCGGCCTTGCGGACAAGCGCATAATCACCATCGAGAATGCCGGCTTCGACCATCGAGTCTCCAGACACTTCGAGCGCAAAATGTTCGCCAGCACCGAGAAGGGCGGCAGGAACCGACAGCATTGCCTGTGTTTCCATCGCTTCAATAGGAACGCCTGCCGCAATCCGGCCGTGGAGCGGGATTTCGACAACGTCATTGGCAGGCTCTGCAACCCGCGCGCCTTTTGCCTTCGCCTTGGGTGCCAGATGCACGACATTCGATGTCGTCACGGCGCGGGTATCACCGCCGCGTTCGGGCATCTTAACGACTTCGAGCGCGCGCGCGCGATTGGGAAGCCGTTCGATAAAGCCGCGCTCGACCAGCGCTGTAATCAGCCGGTGCACGCCCGATTTCGATTTCAAATCCAGCGCATCCTTCATTTCTTCGAATGACGGCGAAATCCCGGTTTCAGCGAGCCGATCGTGAATATAGAACAGCAGTTCATGTTGTTTGCGCGTCAGCATCTCGTGGCCTCCATTGGGAACGAACGCCGAACGGATAGGACTATTCGAAGAACGCGTCAAGCGGCGTTGTTCCGCACCTGTTTTCTATGGGTGCCGGTAAACCTCGACCATTTCGCCGCCGGCTGCGGGCGGTGCATCCGGTTGCCGGATAATGAGCGCGTTCGAGGCTGCGAGCGCTGCAAGCATCGCGCTGTCGTTGCTCGGGGCAGGTGTCACGATCCCTGCTTGCAGCGCGGCGCGGCGGTGATCGAGCCGCGGGCCATTTGCGCCGAGCGGACTGCCAAGCAGCGCAGCTTCGGTCTGAGGCAGTGGTAAGAGTGACCCCGCAATATGGCGCGCCAGCGGCAGCGCGAGCAGAAATGCGGTGACATAGGCCGACACCGGATTGCCCGGCAGCCCGAGCACGATCGCATCGCCAAGCCTGCCCGCCATGACAGGTTTTCCCGGGCGCATCGCGATTTTCCAGAAATCGAGGCTGGCCCCTGCGGCGAGAAGCGCGGGGCGGACCAGATCGTGATCGCCAACCGACGCGCCGCCGGTCGTAATCAGGATATCGAACGTCTTTGCCGCCGCAAATGCGTGCGCCAGGCTATCGAGATCGTCGGCAACGATCCCCAGGTCTTCCACATCGGCTGCGTGCGCGAACAAGGCGGCGAGCATCGGCGCGTTCGATGCCGGGATGGTGTCAGCCCGCTCGGGCGACCCCGGGGTGCGCAGTTCGTCGCCGGTCGAAATGAGCGCGATGCGCGGCTTTCGGTGGACGGGGATACCCGCATGGCCTGCGAGCGCAGCAAGTGCGATGCGCGCAGGGGTCATCAAATCGCCGGCTGAAGCGATCACGTCGCGCTTGCGGAAATCGCTGGCTGCGGCCCGCACATGCGCACCTGCCGCCGACGGGCCTTCACCGGTCATATAAACGACACCATCGGTTGCGAGCGCGTCTTCCTGAATCAGGATCGTGTCGGCGGCATCGGGCAGCGCGGCCCCGGTGAAGATGCGCACTGTCTCCCCCGCCCCGAGCGCTCCCCCAAACGCACGCCCCGCCGCCGACTCGCCAGTCAGGCGCCATGGGCCGGGGCGTTCGGCAAAGCGAATTGCATAGCCATCCATCGCCGAAAGGTCGCGCGCCGGCTGGGTGCGCAATGCTGCGATATCGCTCGCTGCCCAGCGGCCACTAGCCTCGATCAGCGAAACGGTTTCAAGCGGCGTCGGCGATGCCAGCGCGAGCAGCCGCGCCTGTGCTTCAGCGAGGCTGATCACAGGTGCCAGTCGCCCGATTTGCCGCCGGTCTTCGACACCAGCCGGATGCCCGAAATCACCATCGCCTTGTCGACCGCCTTGGCCATGTCATAGAGCGTGAGCAACGCGACAGAGACTGCCGTGAGCGCCTCCATCTCGACGCCGGTCTTGCCGCTCAGCCGCACCGTTGCGGTGGCGCGAATCCCATCGGCCTCGAAGCCGAAATCGACTGCAACCCTGGTCAGCATCAGCGGGTGGCACAGCGGGATCAGGTCGCTCGTGCGCTTTGCCGCCATGATGCCTGCGATCCGCGCGATGGCCAGCGCATCGCCCTTGCCGAGCGACCCTGCCCTGATCGCGGCAAGCGCCTGCGCCGACATCGAGATCTGCCCCTCGGCGACTGCCTGACGCACCGTATCAGCCTTGCCGGACACATCGACCATCGCGGCATTGCCGGCTTCGTCGAGATGGGTGAGATTGCTCATGCGCCGGTCAGCAACCGCCGCGTCGCGACGGTGACGTCGGCTTGCCGCATCAGGCTTTCGCCGACAAGGAAGCTGCAGACGCCATGGTCTGCCATTCGCAGGCAGTCGGCATGGGTGGCAATTCCGCTTTCGCAGACGAGCAAGACGTCGTCCGGTACCATCGTTGCGAGTCGTTCGGTTGTCGCAAGATCGACCTCGAAAGTCTTGAGGTTGCGATTATTAATCCCGATCAGCCGCGATTTAAGGCGGGTCAGCGCGCGCTCCATCTCCGCCTCATCATGGACCTCGACCAGCACGTCCAGACCTTCGGCGCGCGCGGCATCCTCGATATCGGCCATTGCCGCATCGTCGAGTGCGGCCACGATGATCAGGATCGCATCGGCGCCCATCGCGCGCGCTTCGGCGCATTGCCAGGGGTCGACCATGAAATCTTTCCGCAAGACGGGCAGGGCGCACGCGGCGCGCGCGGCAACCAGATACTCCTCAGACCCAAGAAAATACGGCGCGTCGGTCAGCACCGAAAGACACGCCGCGCCGCCTGTGGCATAGTCCCGGGCATGCGCGGCAGGATGGAAATCGGCGCG
>JANPIQ010000327.1:0-6523 GCA_031425075.1 Sphingomonadales bacterium | reverse complement strand
CCATTTCCACTATAAACGCGCACTCGAAGCCGCCGACGCAGGCGCGGCGTGCCTGCGGATCAACCCCGGCAATATCGGGTCGGCCGAGCGCGTCAACGAAGTCGTCAACGCCGCCAAGGCCAATGGCTGCGCGATCCGCATCGGAGTCAACGCCGGCAGCCTCGAACGCGATCTGCTCGAAAAGTATGGCGAGCCGTGCCCCGAGGCGCTTGTTGAAAGCGCGCTCGATCATATCAAGCTGTTGCAGGACCGCGATTTCCACAATTTCAAGGTCGCGGTGAAGGCATCGGACCTGTTCCTCGCCACCGCCGCCTATCAACAATTAGCCGAAGCGGTCGATTGCCCACTGCATCTGGGGATCACCGAAGCGGGCGGCTTCGTTGGCGGAACGGTGAAATCTGCCATCGGCATCGGCAGCCTGCTCTGGTTCGGGATTGGCGACACGATCCGCGTTTCGCTCTCCGCAGAACCCGAAGATGAGGTCCGCGTCGGGTTTGAAATCTTGAAAGCGCTCGGCATCCGCAATCGCGGCGTCCGCGTCGTCAGCTGCCCGTCTTGCGCGCGGCAGGGGTTCGACGTGATCCGCACGGTACAGGCGTTGGAAGAACGGCTCCAGCATATCCGCACGCCGATGTCGCTCTCGGTGCTCGGCTGCGTCGTCAACGGCCCGGGGGAGGCACGTGAGACCGACATTGGCCTCACCGGCGGCGGCAATGGCAAGCATATGGTCTATCTGCGCGGGCTGACCGATCACCACGTGGCCGACGCCGATATCCTCGAACATATCGTCAAGCTGGTCGAGGCGAAGGCTGCCGAGATCGAGGCGGGCACTGTGCAGAGCATGGACGCGATGCACGGGATGGCCGCTTAGTCGCCAAGACATCGGGCCCGGCCAAAGACTCCCGTCTCGCTGAGCCTGTCGAAGCGCTGCCCTTTCTTACCAACTTCCGTGCAGAAGAAGGACAGGCCTTCGACAAGCTCAGGCAGGCGGTTCAGGCTGAAGTCTTTAAGCCTTAAGCCGCCACCTCTGGCATCCGCTCGATCGACAGCCGGTGCTCTCGCCACGCGATATACAGCCCGCTCGCGACAATGATCGGTGCGCCGAACCAGGTGCTCGATGACGGGAGCCGGTCCCAGATCAGCCAGCCAAACAACGTCGCCCAGAACAGGCTCGAATAGTCCATCCCGATGACGGTCGAGACAGGCGCGTAGCGGAGCGCAGTTGTCAGCCCGATCTGGCCTACCGCGCCGATGGTGCCGATAGCGGCGAGCAATCCCCATTCATACGCGTCGTGCCCCCTCGCCACCCATGGCAATACCAGCGCGAGCGGAACCACCGACAGCGCGGCAAACCAGAACACGATCGTGGTCGAAGCTTCGGTGCGCGTCAGATCGCGAACCTGGATCGAGATTATCGCGATCATGATCGCTGCGGTCAGCCCTGCCGCTGCCCCCATTGCCGGGATGTTCGATCCGCCCGGCTGCACCACGATCAACACGCCGATAAAGCCGAGGATAACCGCGCTCCAGCGGTGGATGCCAACCTGTTCTTTCAGGATGATCGCGGAAAAAATGACAGCAAATAAGGGGATCGTAAAGCCGATGGCGGTCGCTTCGGCCAAGGGCAGCAGCAGCACCGCGCCAAAGTTGAACACCATGCCAATCAGGCCAAGCACCGTCCGGCGCGCATGGATGCCGATCCGGTCGGTCTTGAGGCTGGCCAGACCAGCACCAACGCCCACCCACAGCAGCAAAACCGGCAGCATAAATGCCTGCCGCCAAAATATAATCTCCAGCAAATGCACACCCGCATCGCCCGCGAGCTTGATCAGCATGATCATCGTGCTGAGCAACGCGATCGCCCCCAGCCGCATCGCCATCGCGAACAGGCGACGGTCAGCGGCTGGAGGTGGTGTGCTCATCGTTACCCCGCATAGGCAGGCAACGCGATCATGCAAGCGGGGGGATCAGCTACGGGTGCGTGATGCGCGGATCGATTGTTCGGCGTATTTCGCCGCCTTGATAACGGCCCAGCCAACCGCAAGCGTGCCAAGCATCGGCAAGGCCGCACCTGCTGCGCGTTGCGCAATCGCGCCCGCGATAGCGCCCTTGATTCCGCCTTCGCCATCGCGCCGGTCAATTGCCGCGCCAACCAATGCTCCCAACATGCCCATATGCTCGCTCCTCGTAAAACTCTCATGTGGGAAACCCTAGGCGCTAGACAAGGTTCCGCACCTGTTGCACCGCGCGCTTGTGCGCGATAGCGGGGATGAATGTTAATACTCGATCCGCAGCAACAGGCTGCTCGCACCTGGTTTGAATCGCTTCGCGACCGCATCTGCGCCGAATTCGAAACGATAGAACGCGAAGCGGGGAGCGATGCCAGTTTCGGCTACGCCCCTTGGAACCGCGATGACGATCCCGAAGGCGCGGGAGGCGGTGGCGTTCGCGGCGTGATGAAGGGCAAAGTGTTCGAAAAAGTCGGCGTCAACGTCTCGACCGTCGGGGGGGCGTTTTCCGGCGACTTTGCCAAGACGATCCACGGAGCTGCCGACAATCCCGAATTCTTTGCAACAGGCATCAGCCTTGTCGCACATATGGCCAATCCACATGCACCTGCGGTGCACATGAACTGCCGCTTTCTTGCGACGCAGAAACGCTGGTTCGGCGGCGGGGCCGATCTGAACCCGCCGCTGCCCTATGACGAGGACACCGCCGATTTTCACGCCGCGATGAAGGCGGCTTGCGACGCGCATGAAGCCGGCGATTATGATCGATACAAGGCGTGGGCCGAAGAGTATTTCTACATCCCTCACCGCAACGTTCATCGCGGTGTCGGCGGCATTTTCTACGATCATCTCGAAGGCGATTTCGATGCCAATTTCGCGCTGACCCGTGCGGTGGGCGAAGCATTTCTCAACGTCTACCCGATGATCATCCGGCGGCGGATGGGAATGCCGTTTACAGACGCTGACACTGCACAAATGCTCGCCTGGCGCGGGCGCTATGCCGAATTCAATCTGGTCTATGATCGCGGGACGTTGTTCGGGCTCAAGACCGGCGGCAATATCGACGCGATTCTGATGAGCCTGCCACCACGCGCGAACTGGGACTGACGTTCAACGTCTCGCCGCGCACCCTATTGCTGCAGAATCAATCGCAGTGGCCGCGCCCCTCAACGCATAGCTATCGGAAAATGCCCTGCCTTGGGCGGAAACCGTGGCAACGCGCATGGCGCGACCTGACCGGATCGCAGCAACGATCGCCGCATCGGTGCGCGAATCGGCGGCCCAGACATCGCCCCCTGAACCCGACAGGCTGAAGCGCCGATCATCGATGGCAAGCGTGACGGGGGCATCACCGCGCTTTTCGCGGCTCAGCCGGATATGGAGCTGCGATCGCACGCCCGCGCCCGGCCAGTGCGCCACGCTCGCAAATGGTCGCCATTGCCCCTTACTGCTGCGGAGCGGTTCGGCAATCGCAAAACAGCGCTGCGGCCGGGCATCGCGGAACGCAGCCCAACTGTTGAACACTCCAAGCGAATCGCGGGCGGCGGCGGGCACCCACAGCGCTAAGGCTGCCATGATCGCAAACGCGAGCCGCCCAATCATCCGCGTTCGCCGCTGCCCTTGCCGACGCAGATCAGTTTTTCATCGTCTTCGTAGCCAACCATGGCCAGTGACCCTTGCGGCAGACTTTCGGCGATTGGCGCCCCGAACCGGGGATCTAGCGGGAGGCCACGTTGCAACCCGCGCAGCACGCGGCTCGACATGCCGTGCATGACGACCAACCGGTCCCCGGTTTCATGCGAGGTATCTGCCATCCATGAGGCCAGACGCGCCGCGACATCGGCATAATTCTCACCGCCCGGCGCGCGCACAGTGAAGAGCCCGGCATCGCGATCCATGATTTCGCCCTGTTCGGCAATAATCTCACGATAGGTGCGCCCGCTCCATTCGCCCACATCGATTTCGTCGAGCCGGGCATCGACACGCGCTTCGTGCCAGTCCGCTCCGATATGTTCGCAGATGATTGCCAGCGTCTGCAGCGCCCGCCCCGTCGCGGCCGACCAGATGTGGAGCGACTGACTTGTGCCAAGCCATTTGGCGAGCGCGCGCCCCATCTCATCAGCCTGTGCAAAGCCGCGCGACGTCAGCGGGGTATGGAGCATTTTCTGCCCTTGCATCCGGCCTGTGGCATTGAACACGGTTTCACCGTGGCGCGCGATGAAGATACGGCCGTTGAGCTGTGGCATGGTCATGGTCGTCCTTTTCGCACAGCTTTCAGCAAGCGCAACTGTGGATAAATGCGCGGGCAGACTTCCCAAGGGATGCTCCCTTGTTCATCACAAGAGAGCCGGTATAAGCGCGGCGACGTGACAGTTTTGTTCCAGACATCCGGGGGTTGGACATGAAGGCCATAATCGAACGCGCGACCTTGTTGAAAGCGCTCGGCCATGTTCAATCGGTGGTCGAGCGCCGAAACACGATCCCCATTCTGTCGAATGTGCTGATCGAAGCGCAGGCGGATGGATCTATCCGGCTGATGGCCACCGACCTTGATCTCCAGATTGTCGAGAGCGTGAAGGCCAAGGTCGAAACGCCCGGTGCCACGACGGTTTCGGCACACACATTGTTCGATATCGCGCGCAAATTGCCTGAAGGCAGCGAAGTATCGCTCAGCGCTGCCGATGGAAAAATGCTGGTGACTGCGGCGCGCGCGCGCTTCAATCTGCAAACCCTGCCGCGCGACGATTTTCCTGTGATCGCAGAGGGCGATCTGCCAACCAGGTTCGAACTGCAATCGAAGGTTCTGCGCGACATTATCGACAAGACGCGGTTTGCGATCTCGACCGAAGAGACACGCTATTATCTCAACGGTATCTTCATCCACGTCAGTGACGATGCACAGCCCGTGCTCAAGGCGGCTGCAACCGACGGCCATCGTCTGGCGCGCTACACAGTCGCGCGGCCCGACGGTGCTGCTGGAATGCCCGACATCATCATCCCGCGCAAATGCATCGCAGAACTTCGCAAGTTGCTCGACGAGGTCGACGGGTCGGTTGAGGTTACGCTGTCGGGATCGAAAATCCGGTTCGGTCTTGGCACAGCAGTGCTGACATCGAAACTGATCGACGGCACCTTTCCCGATTACACCCGCGTCATCCCGACCGGCAACGACAAGATGCTTAAGATCGATCCGAAAAGCTTCAAGGATGGCGTCGATCGCGTCGCAACAATCGCCAGCGAAAAAACCCGGGCGGTCAAGATGGCGCTCGATACCGACAAGATCACGCTTTCGGTCACATCGCCCGAAAATGGCACTGCCGCCGAAGAGGTGCCGGGAGATTACCGATCGGACGGATTCGAAATCGGGTTCAACGCCAAATATCTGCTCGATATTCTCGATCAAGTCGAAGGCGATAGCGTCGAAGTCCATCTTGCCGACGCCTCGGCCCCGACGCTGATCCGGGAGAATGACAAATCGGCGGCACTCTACGTTCTGATGCCAATGCGGGTATGATTAGCCGATTAGCCTGATCGGCACGCCGACGGCGTCAGCAGCAATCCAGTTGCGATCTGAGGTGATTGCTACAGATTTTTCGTTTTTCGCGCCGGTCGCAATCCTAGTTGCTCTCATTCATCGAATAGCCACGGCCGACGCACCAAGCGCGCTCGCGCGCCGTCGCGTCATGCCGCGAAGCTGAGCGCGCTGGCAGGCGGCGTGCCCCCCATCGCATTGTTCAAAAGCGTCCAGTGCATCGTTTCATCGGCGGCGATGCGCGCGGCGACCTTGCCGAGGTCCTTGTCTCCAAGCGCTGGAATCACCCCGAGATACGCATCGATCGCCCCGCGTTCCAACCGACGCGCGAGCTCAAGAATATCGCCTGCGGTCGTGACTGTGCCAGCATTGAGCTGGATCGCATATTGCGCCAGCGTCTTTTCAGCGACTGGCTTCCCGCCCAACTGGAAAATCGTCGCGGCGAGCGTGTCGCGGTGTGATTTGTGGTGACTTTGAAACAGCACGGAGAGGTCGAGCATGGGCTTGGCCAGCAGCCCGCTTTGGACGCCAAGCGCATAGGCGTTGATCGCTTCGTGTTCGAGGCCCAGGGCGACGTTCAGGATGGCAACATCGCCCGCTGCGTTGCCCCCGCCCTTCTTCTTGGCTGCCGCCGCAGCAAGCGCTTCATCGCCGCCGAGCATCGCGAGCGCAGTGGCCGACAGCGTGACGGCAGTCATCCTGCCTAAAAAATTGCGGCGGGTGTTCGTGTTTGGTCCGGTCATTAAGGGTCCCCTGAATTGGTTGCACACCGTCCCTGCGTTACAAAGGCGGGTATCGAAGTCTGGCCCGGTTTGCCGGTGCCCTTGGCGAGCCTTCCTACCGCGGGCGTGATCGGGGTTTTCCTCCGTGATCATTCCAGCGGTCGCCGGACGAAGATGACGCCCCATTGCCGCGCAAGTCAACAATCCGCGCCAGACCACCATCCGTCGCGCCACTTATCCGAAATTGCGCGCATCGGGTC
>JANPIQ010000326.1:0-2450 GCA_031425075.1 Sphingomonadales bacterium | reverse complement strand
CGCGATCATGCCGATCCAGCGCGCGCCTATCCGGGCGACCGCCCCTCGACGACGATCCTGCTCGACCAGATCGATCCGCGCAGCCTTGGTGCGCTGATCGCGTTTTACGAGCATCGTACCTTCGTCAATGCTGCGTTGCTGGGGATCAATCCGTTCGACCAGTTCGGGGTCGAGCTTGGCAAGGAAATGGCCAAGGCGGTCGATATGGGCGGCGACAGCCTCGATGCCTCGACATCGGCACTGATGGCGCGGGCATTCGGGTAGGGGGCAGTTATGTATAAGTTGATTGCGGCAGGTGTGGCAGCGCTGGCGCTGACAGGGGCGGCGCCACTGCCCGTCTATGACGTCTTCATTTCGGGCGGGACGATTTACGACGGATTGGGCGGCAAACCCTATGTCGGGTCAGTGGCGATCAAGGATGGGAAGATTGTTGCTATCGGGTCTCGCATCCGGGGGGAAGCGAAGCAGACGGTCGACGTCAAGGGCCTCGCCGTCGCACCCGGATTTATCAATATGCTCAGCTGGGCGACCGAATCGCTGATCGCTGATGGGCGCGGCATGAGTGATACCAAACAAGGCGTGACGCTCGAGGTGTTCGGCGAAGGCTGGTCGATGGGGCCGCTCAACCCGTCGATGAAGGCCGAAACGGTCAAGCAGCAGGGTGACATCAAGTTCGACGTGCAGTGGACAAGCCTTGGCGAATATCTCGATTGGCTCACGGCAAAGGGCGTCACGCCAAATGTGGCAAGCTTCATCGGTGCAACCACCGTCCGGATCCATGAACTGGGTGAGGACGATATCGATCCGACGCCGCAGCAGCTTGCGCGGATGCAGGACCTGGTGCGGGTCGCGATGAACGAAGGCGCGATGGGCGTTGGCAGCAGCCTGATCTACGCACCGGCTTTCTATGCCGAAACGCCCGAACTTATCGCGCTGATGAAAACCGCCGGCGGTTGCGGCGGCATGTATATCAGCCATATGCGCAACGAGAGCGATCGGTTGAACGAAGCGATTGCCGAACTGATCCAGATTTCGAAGCAATCGGGCGCGCCTGCGGAAATCTACCATCTGAAAATGGCGGGCAAGCAAAATTGGGGGAAGCTGCCGTCGGTCATAGCGCAGGTCGAAGCCGCGCGCAGTGGCGGGCAGCGGATCACTGCCAATATGTATAATTATACCGCAGGGGCCACCGGGCTCGATGCGACGATGCCGCTGTGGGTGCAGGCAGGCGGCCACGACGCATGGGTCAATCGGTTGAAAGACCCTGCCATCCGCGCACGTGTTCTCGATGAGATGCGCAGGCCTCCTGTCGAGTGGGAAAATCTGTTGATGCAGGCAGGAACCGCGAAGAACGTCATCTTGATCGATTTCAAGAATGAGAAACTCAAACCGTTGACGGGTAAGACGCTCGCTGCCGTCGCAAAAATGCGCGGCACCTCGCCCGAGGATACCGCAATCGATTTGGTGATCGAGGATGACAGCCGCGTCGGCGCGGCGTTCTTCCTGATGGACGAGCCCAATGTCGCCAAGCAGACTGCTATTCCGTGGATGAGTTTCGGGTCTGATGCCGAAAGTTCGGCCCCCGAAGGCGTGTTCCTCAAATCCTCCACGCATCCGCGGGCCTATGGCAATGTGTCACGGTTGCTCGGCAAATATGTCCGCGATGAAAAGATGACGAGCCTGCCCGACGCGATCCGGCGATTGACGAGCTTTCCGGCATCGAACCTTGGCATCAAGGATCGCGGCAGTCTTAAGCCCGGCTTTCATGCGGATCTGGCCATCTTCGATCCCCAGACAATCGGCGACAAAGCGACCTTTGATAACCCCAAGCAATATGCAGTTGGCATGCGGCATGTATTCGTTAACGGCGTCCAAGTGCTCAAGAATGGCGAGCATACAGGGGCCAAGCCCGGGCAGGTCGTTCGCGGGCCTGGCCATGGCAAATGTCCGGCTCCCAACTAAGGGAATAGTGTGACTTTCGATTATGATCTGTTCGTCATCGGCGCAGGCTCAGGCGGCGTCCGGGCTTCGCGCGTTTCGGCAGCGCACGGCGCGAAGGTTGCCCTGGCCGAAGAATATCGCGTTGGCGGGACCTGTGTCATCCGCGGCTGCGTGCCAAAGAAACTGCTCGTCTACGGGGCGCATTTTGCCGAGGATCTGAAAGATGCGCGACGGTTCGGCTGGAACGTGCCCGATTGCAGCTTCGACTGGACCGTGCTGCGCGACAATGTGCAGGCCGAGGTCGACAGGCTCGAGGGCATTTATGGCGAGACGCTCGGCAACCACAATGTCGAAGTGATCCGCGAACGTGCGGTGCTGACCGGTGCAAACAGCATCCGGCTGGCGAGCGGCCGCGAGGTGAGTGCAGATACGATCCTGATCGCGACCGGCGGCTGGCCCGTGCGCCCCGAATTTCCCGGAAGCCAATACGGGATCACATCGAATGAGGT
>JANPIQ010000325.1:0-6677 GCA_031425075.1 Sphingomonadales bacterium | reverse complement strand
CCGACGGCGCGGGATTTACTCCCGCGCCAATTGCCAACTCTCTATCCAACCACCCCAAGCTAGACGAAGCCTGCGTTAATCCTTATGTGCTAACGCAGTAACGATGTTGACACGCGCATTCCTTTTGCTGCTCGCGATGATGGGGCTTTCTGCAGCACAGGCTGCCGAAGGGTCTCGTGCATCGCACGGAGCGGCAGTTGCGACAGCGCTTGCTGGTGTCGCGGAGGCGGCCAGCGAGGCTGTTGCCGTAGCCCGGCCTCGTGCACATCTTGCGTTCCTGACCCCGGATTTCAGACTGCCAGTTACTCCCACGGCTGCGACTGGCATCCTGCCGCCACGCGTTGCTGCCACTCGGTTGAGCGATCGCCAGCGCGCCTGACGGCTGTGCACCGCGCTTTGGTGCGCCTGATTCTCACAGCATCGCGGCGCCGAAGCGCCGCGCATTACAACCCAATTTCAAGGAATACCCTTATGCTCGGTGCCATCGCCAAGGCCATGTTCGGCTCGTCGAATGATCGTCATGTCAAGTTGCTCGGCAAGACCGTTAGCAAAATCAACGGATTCGAACCCGCGATTTCAGCGCTGTCCGACGATGATCTCCGCAATCAAACCGTCCTGTTTCGCGAGCGGCTCGATACCGGCGAAACGCTCGATCAGTTACTCCCCGAAGCCTTTGCCACGGTGCGCGAAGCGGCAAAGCGCGTTCTTGGGCAGCGACACTATGACGTTCAGATGGTCGGCGGGATGGTGCTCCACCGCGGCGAAATCGCCGAAATGCGGACAGGCGAAGGCAAGACGCTCGTTGCGACGCTCGCGGTGTACCTCAATGCGCTCGAAGGCAAAGGCGCGCATGTCATCACCGTCAATGATTATCTTGCCGCGCGCGATGCAGGCTGGATGGGGCAGGTTTACACCTTCCTCGGGATGACGGTAGGCGTCGTCGTGCCCAACATGGCCGATGAGGACAAACGTGCCGCGTACGCTGCCGACATCACTTACGGCACCAACAACGAATTCGGTTTTGATTATCTTCGCGACAATATGAAATATGATCGCGGCCAGATGTTCCAGCGCCCGTTCAATTTTGCGATCGTCGATGAGGTCGATTCGATCCTGATCGATGAAGCGCGCACCCCGCTGATCATTTCGGGGCCGACCGACGACAAATCCGAACTCTACAAGCTGATCGATGCTGTCGTAAAGCAGCTGGTGCCCGAAGACTATGTTCTCGATGAAAAGGCAAAATCGGTCGTTCTCACCGAGGACGGCACCGAGAAGGTCGAACGCATTCTCGAAACCGAAAACCTGATCGAGGGCACCAACCTTTACGATTATGAAAACACGCAGGTAGTCCATCACCTCAACCAGGCGTTGAAGGCCAATGTGATTTTCAAGCGCGATACCGACTATATCGTCAAGGATGGCAAGGTCGTCATCATCGACGAATTTACCGGGCGGATGATGGACGGGCGGCGCTGGTCCGACGGGCTGCACCAGGCCGCAGAGGCCAAGGAAGGCGTCGAAATCGAACCCGAGAACCAGACGCTGGCTTCGATCACGTTCCAGAATTTTTTCCGCATGTACCCCAAGCTATCGGGGATGACGGGGACCGCCGCGACCGAGGCAGCCGAGTTCTTCGACATTTACAAGATGAATGTCGTTTCGATCCCCACCAACGTGCCGGTTAGGCGGATCGACGAGGAGGACGAGTTTTACAAGGATACCAGCGACAAGTTCGCGGCAATCGCCAAGCGGGTCAAACTTCAGGCCGATCTGGGCCAGCCGGTGCTGGTCGGCACGGTATCGATCGAAAAGTCAGAATTATTGTCCGATTTTCTGCAGAAGGAAGGCGTCGAGCATAAAGTGCTCAATGCCCGGTTCCACGAACAGGAAGCGCGCATCGTGGCGCAAGCGGGGCGTAAATCCGCGGTAACCATCGCGACCAATATGGCCGGGCGCGGCACCGACATTCAGCTTGGCGGCAATTTCGATTTTCGTGTCGAAGAAGAACTGGGCGATTTACCCGAAGGCGCAGACCGTGACGCAGCGATTCACCGCATCCGCGAAGAAATCGCGATTGAAAAGGCGCAAGTGCTCGAAGCCGGCGGGCTGTTCGTTCTCGGGACCGAGCGGCACGAAAGCCGCCGAATCGACAACCAGTTGCGCGGGCGTTCAGGCCGTCAGGGCGATCCGGGCCTGAGCCGCTTCTACCTCAGCCTCGATGACGATCTGCTGCGCATCTTTGGCGATAACACGATGTTCGCGCGGATGATGCGATCGAACCTCGAAGACGGCGAAGCGATCGGATCGAAATGGCTGTCGAAAGCTATTGAGACCGCGCAGAAAAAGGTCGAGGCGCGCAATTACGACATCCGCAAACAGGTCGTCGAATATGATGACGTGATGAACGATCAGCGCAAGGTGATCTACGAACAGCGCAATGACATCATGGACGCCGAAGCGGTCGACGATGTCGTGATCGACATGCGGATGGATACGATCAACGGCCTTGTCGCCGATGCTTGCCCCCCCAACGCCTATCCCGAACAGTGGGACAAGGAGCAGCTGAAGACGCGCGTCCGCGATGTCCTGTCACTCGAACTTCCGGTCGAGGATTGGGCGCGCGAGGAGGGGATCGATCCCGAAATCGTCGAACAACGGATCGCCGAGGCGGCAAACGCTGCGCTCGAGGCCAAGAAAGCCGATCTCGATCCGCAAAGCTGGGCCGATGTCGAAAAAAGCGTGCTGCTTCAGAACCTCGATCATCACTGGAAAGAACATCTGGCAACGCTCGGCGCGTTGCGCGAAGTCATTCATTTGCGCGCCTATGCCCAGAAAACGCCGATTAACGAGTATAAACGTGAAGCGTTTGCGATGTTCGAACGGATGCTCACGGCAATCCGCGAGGATGTGACACGCGTGCTCGCCTTCGCACAGTTCCAGACGATGCCAACTGATCTACCCGAAATGCCCGAAATCTTTACCAACCAGGGCCTGTTCAGCGGTGATGCGCTGGCCTCGACGAACCTTGCCGACGGTCTGGGCCTTGTCACCACGCGGTTGCCACCCCTGCAGCTGATCCAGCCCGAATTTGACGAACTTAATGACGATCCTGCCAGCTGGGTCGGCCAGGTCAGCCGCAACGCGCCCTGCCCCTGCGGATCGGGCCAAAAATACAAGCATTGCCACGGGTCTCTGGTGGGGGCGGGTTAAGGCAGGTTTCAGCAGCCCGACATTCTGTCCTGCCGCGATCATTATTGAGTCGCCGCCGCCGCATAATCCGCGATAAACCATAGCGATGGTCTGG
Organism: Sphingomonadales bacterium; assembly: GCA_031425075.1. GTDB lineage: Bacteria > Pseudomonadota > Alphaproteobacteria > Sphingomonadales > Sphingomonadaceae > Aquisediminimonas. Next base: position 3,370 of record JANPIQ010000325.1, on the reverse strand, counting down.
CTCGCATTTGGTTTCGCGCTTACCGCTGCGCTTTACGCCAGCGTCGGGTTCGGCGGCGGGTCAACCTATACCGCGCTGCTGACACTGGCTGGCACCGATTACGGGATCCTTCCGGCGATCTCGCTTGTCTGTAACATCATCGTCGTGAGCGGAGGAACGATCCGATACGCCCGTGCAGGCGAAATGCCGTGGGCGCGCGTGATACCGATCGTGGCGGTGTCAACGCCACTTGCGATATTGGGCGGGCTGACGCCGATCCGACAGCCCACCTTCATGCTCGTGCTAGGGTTCAGCTTGCTCGTCGCAGGATTGCTGCTGTCCTTCGAGACCGATTTGCCACGCACGCGCCGAACGGGATTAGCAGGTCTGCCGCTAATCGCAGGCGGCGGACTTGGGTATCTTTCGGGACTGGTGGGAATTGGCGGGGGCATTTTCCTTGCGCCACTTCTCCACCTCATCGGTTGGGACAAGCCGCGCGCGATTGCCGCCACCGCCTCGCTCTTCATCCTGGTCAACTCGCTTGCGGGACTTATCGGTCAATCGACCAAGCTCGCCGCGACAGGAGAGGCTGGCGCGTTGACCGGATATTGGCCGCTTGCACTCGGCGTTCTGATCGGCGGACAACTGGGCAGCCATCTGGGGCTCACACTGTTCACCGAGCTTCAGCTACGCCGCGCAACCGGGCTGTTGATCCTGTTCGTGGCCGGGCAGTTGCTCTGGCGGCAGTTGGCCTAACTGATTCAACAGGCTTGCGCAGGCGTGGCGCCAATGCCACGCCATTCGCAAAAGGAGAGATGCGCATGGCCCTTTTCGAAATCCCCGCCGAGATCATCGCTTACCTCGCCGAACTCGATGGCTTTATCGAGGCCGAGATCAAACCGATTGAAAACCGCGATGACAATATCCGCTTTTTCGATCACCGGCGCGAACACGCGCGCACCGATTGGGACAATGAGGGCCATCCACGCGCTGACTGGTGGGCGCTGCTTGCCGAAATGCGCCGCGTGGCCGATGCAGCGGGGCATTACCGCTATGCAATTCCTGCCGAGTTCGGCGGGAAGGACGGATCGAACCTGTCGATGGCGGTGATCCGCCACCACCTCGCGCACAAGGGGCTGGGGCTGCACAATGACCTGCAAAATGAAAGCAGCATCGTTGGCAATCTGGTGCAAGTGCTGATGCTCCGCGATTTCGGAACCGAGCAACAGAAGCGCGATTTCATCCCGCTGATGCTTGAAGGCAAGATGGGCTGGAGCTTCGGGCTGACCGAGGAACATCACGGCTCGGACGCGACGCATATGGACACGACTGCAGTGCCCGAGGTGCGCGATGGCGTTGCAGGCTATCTGATCAACGGCAACAAGATGTGGACGACCGGGCTGCCTTATACGTCGCACGTCATGACATTCGCGCGGACGTCGGGCGTCGATGGAAAGGCGCGCGGGATCACCTGCTTTGTCGTGCCGAGCAACGCCGAAGGATTTAAGATCGGTGAGTATATGTGGACGTTCAACATGCCGACCGATCACCCCAAGATCAGCTTCAGCGACGTCTGGGTGCCCGAAAGCGCGATCCTTGGCGAACTCGATTCAGGTCTCGCGGTTGCACAGCATTTTGTTCACGAAAACCGGATCCGGCAGGCGGCATCGTCATTGGGCGCAGCGCAATATTGCATCGACGAAGCGGTAAAATATGCGCGCGAACGCAAGCCGTTCGGCAAGCCGCTAGCGGTCAACCAAGCGATCCAGTTTCCGCTCGTCGAGCTCCAGACCGATGCCGAAATGCTCCGGCTGCTGATTTACAAGACCGCCGCAGAAATGGACACCATGACCAAACCCGAAGTTTCGGTTCGCCTCTCGGACAAGGTCAGCATGTGCAATTACAAGGCCAACCGGCTGGTCTGCAACGCGGCGGATTTCGCGATGCAGGTCCATGGCGGAATGGGCTATTCGCGGCATAAACCATTCGAACACATCTACCGCCATCACCGCCGCTATCGAATTACCGAAGGCAGCGAGGAAATCCAGATGCGCAAGGTTGCGGGGCATTTGTTCGGGTTCATGGGCGGGTAACGTGGCTGAGGTTCCCGAGGGCTTCACCCCGCATTTCCGCAAGAGCCCGCTGACCGATCCTTGGGAGCCGCTGTATTCGCGGGTCGAAGAGCATTCGGTGATTATTGCTTTGCGCGCAGGCGAGCAGCACTGCAATTCGCGGGGGTTCGTCCACGGCGGACTGATCGCGGCGCTGGCGGACAATGCGTTGGGGCTGTCATGCGCGAAGCAGCACGATCCTGTCGGCGGGCTGGTGACGGTCAGCCTGAATATGGAATTCCTGAAAGCCGCGCGGATCGGCCAATGGTTGGAGTTCGCCACCAGCTTTACCAAGATCGGACGAACGCTCGACTTTGCGCAGGGGCGCGTGACAGCGGGCGGCGAATGCTGCGCGCTGGTTTCGGCGAGTTTTGCGGTGCCGCAGTCGAAATGATCGAGGCCGCGGTCTTCCTTGCCGAACGCGGATGCCTGCCAACGAGTCGGAATGTCGTCCGCACCGAAGTCGCAGGGGCGGGCAATATGAACCGCGTTGAGCGTATTGTGCTCGATGATGGCTCAACGCTGATCCTCAAACGCGCCAATCCGTGGGTCGAAAAATATCCGGGCATTCCCGCACCTGTCGAACGCTCGGCAGTCGAAGCAGCGTTCTACGGCGCGGTCGCGGGGACAAGTGCCGGGGTGGCGATGCCGCAACTGATTGCGAGCGATGCCAACGCAGCAGCCATGCTCCTCGCTGACCTCGGCACCGGAGTGGACGGCATGGCAGCCTATGCCGGTGTGCAAATCGCTAACGGCGATCTCGACGCAATTGCCGACTGGATGCACGCGCTTCATGCCCTGCCTGTTGCGCCTGGTCACGCGTTCGCCAATCGCGCCATGCGCGCGCTCAACGCCGAGCACATCTTCGATTACCCGCTTGCGCCCGATAACGGTTTCGATTGCGATGCGATTGTTCCCGGCCTTCAGGCGCACGCTGACTTGCTGAAAGCTGATGCTGCGTTCGTAGCGGCCGTGAAGACAGTGAAGACAATCTACCTAAGCGACGCGCCGGGAGTCTTGCTCCACGGCGATCTGTATCCGGGAAGCTGGCTGACGACACCGCGAGGGCTGTTTGTCATCGATCCCGAATTTTGCTGGGTCGGCCCGCGAGAATGGGATATCGGCGTGCTGATCGCGCATCTGAAACTCAGCCGACAGCCCGATGCAGCCGCAGCTCGGGTACTTACGCGGTATCGAGAGCAGCTTGATACAGCGTTGCTTGACCAGATCACCGGCATCGAAATCATGCGCCGGTTGATCGGAATTGCGCAATTGCCTCT
>JANPIQ010000324.1:0-5150 GCA_031425075.1 Sphingomonadales bacterium | reverse complement strand
CGCGCCAACGCGCACCCAGGTGCGATCGACGCCGGTGTAATCGGCGATGCCTGCGCAAACGCCTGACCATTTGGCGTTCTGCTTATCGAGGTAGAAGGAAGTGCGGCGGGCAGTCATGTCAATCTCTCCCTTAAATATGGTTCAGTAAGTGGGACCGTTTCAGTAAGTCGGTCTGGCGTCAGCGATCCAGGCGATCAGGACGTAGAGGATGGCCAGCCCGCCCCAGAGCAGGATTGTGCCAAGCACCGTCGCGATGCGCACCACGGTGACATCCACGTTGAAGTAATCGGCGATCCCTGCACACACTCCGGCAAGCTTGCCGCGGCGTTTGTCGAGAAAGAAAGGCTGTTTCACGTCTGGTCTCCTGATCGGGTCCGGCTCAGCGGCCCGGTTTGAGGGTGGGCCCCGGGTCGCGTCAGCGGCCCGGTTTGAAGGTGGGATCGTCGGCAGCGATGATGCGTTCGACGGTTTCGAGGCGGTCTTCGAGGCGGCGGGCTGTTTCGAACATGTCGTCGAGCAGCTTTTCGTCGGCCTGGGTCAGCGTTGCGGCCTGTTTCCACTTTGTGATGTAGTGGAAGATCAGCCACGGCAACCCGATGAAAAGGATCCCCATGACGATGGGGACCATGATGAATTCACCGTCCATCGGATCAGCCCTTCTGCGCCATGGCCTGCTTCAGCGCGGCAAGATCGGCATCGACCTTCTCGCTCGACTGAAGCTCGGCGATTTCCTCCTCGAGCGTCTTGGGTGTCCCGCCAAGCTCGGCCGCATCGGCACGCGCTTCGGCAAAATCGACCCGCCGTTCGAGGACATCAAAGCGCGAAAACGCATCCTCGACACGGGCGCCCGAATAGGCTTCGCGCACTTTCATCCGGTTGGTCGCGGTTTCCATGCGCGTCATGATTGACGACTGGCGGGTGCGCGCTTCGCGCAGCTTGGCCTGCAGCTTGGCGATATCGGCTTCGGACGCGCGCAAGGCTTCGTCGATCGTGCCGATTTCGCTCGTCATCCGCTCTGCCATGTCGGCAGCCTTTTGGCGTTCGACCAACGCGGCCTTGGCCAGATCTTCGCGATCCTTCGACAATGCGAGCTGGGCCTTTTCGGTCCAGCTCGTCTGTAGCGCATCGAGCTTGGTGATGTGGCGGCGCATTTCCTTTTGGTCGGCAATGTTGCGGGCAGCAGACGCGCGGACTTCGACCAGGGTTTCCTCCATCTCGAGGATGATCATGCGGATCATCTTGGCGGGGTCTTCGGCCTTGTCGAGCATGTCGGTGACGTTGGCGGCGATGATATCGCGTGTGCGGGAAAAAATGCCCATCTGAAATTCCTTCTTACTGATACGCTTACAAAAAACGGGGTGGCCGGGAGCGTAAGGGGGCGCTCCCGGCCGGGCGGTTCGTCACGCCATCGGCATGACGATGGGGGACGCTGTGGGCGCTGCGGCTGGCGTTGCGCTGGCCGGATCGACCGTGGCAACAAGGCAGGTTGCGCTGAAGAGGATGGCGAACACTGCCGAAAGGGCTGAGTTTTTGAAGCCGATGCTGTTCTTGTAGGTGTTCATTTTGGGTCTCCTTGGGTACGGGTTGAAACTCGAACCGCCCGGCGGCGGCTTGTCCAATACATAGCATCTGGCGTGCCAATTCGAGTTTTTGCCAGTTTTGCGCCATTTGTGCCGATGAACAAGACTGTCAGCCTATATTCATCTTGCCAAGCAGTGGGAAAATATCCTAAGTTTTGGGAATGGAGCGGGCAGACCAATTTGTCGGGCAATCGGCAGCGTTTCTCGACAGTGTCGAACGCGCCAGCCGGGCGGCCGCGCTCAACCGCCCGGTGCTGGTGATCGGCGAACGCGGGACGGGGAAAGAGCTGATCGCCGAACGACTCCACCGGCTCAGCCCGCGCTGGGATGGGCCATTTATCACGATGAATTGCGCGGCGTTGACCGAGACACTGATCGAGGCCGAATTGTTCGGGCATGAGGCGGGTGCGTTCACCGGCGCGACCAAGGCGCGCGCGGGGCGGTTCGAGGAAGCCGATGGCGGCACATTGTTCCTCGACGAACTGGCAACACTATCGGCAGGGGCGCAGGAACGGCTGTTGCGCGCGGTCGAATATGGCGAGGTGACGCGGATCGGCAACAATCGTGCGATCAGGGTCGATGTGCGGATCGTGGCGGCGACCAACGAACATCTGCCAGGGCTGGTCGACAAGGGCCGCTTCCGCGCCGATCTGCTCGACCGGCTGGCGTTCGAGGTGATCACGCTACCGCCGCTCAGGGTACGCGAGGGCGATGTGCCGGTGCTCGCCGATTATTTCGGGCGTCGGATGGCATCCGAGCTCGATTGGCGGACATGGGTTGGGTTTTCGGATCGCGCGGAGGCGCAATTGGCCGGGCATGACTGGCCGGGCAACGTCCGCGAGTTGCGCAACGTGGTCGAACGCGCGGTCTATCGCTGGGACAATCCGCAGGCGCCTGTCGATGCCATCGAGTTCGATCCGTTTGTCTCGCCATGGCTGCCGGTGGTGAAGGAAGAGATTGAGGACGCCGCGCCAATGGCAGCCAAGACCCTCACCGCACCGGCTCCGGCACCTGCTGCTGTTACCGATCTGCGGCTAGCGGTGCTCGAACACGAAAAGGCCCTGCTCGCCGCAGCCTTGCTCCAGTGCCGCCACAACCAGCGCGCGACGGCGAAGGCGCTAAATATGACGTATGACCAGCTGCGGCATTGCATGAAGCGGCACGGGATGGCCGGAGCAAGTTGAGCTACAAGTGGCCCCTCCACCATTTGACGTATGCGCGTCAAATGGTCCCCCTCCCCATCGCAAGGACGATGGGGAGGATGGTGCGGATTTACCCTCCCCATTTCACTTGAAATGGGGAGGGGGACCGCAGCGCGCAGACGCTGTGGTGGAGGGGCCACTTACCCCTGCACGCCCTCCGGCGCCGCCACCGCATCATCCCCCAGCCCGTGTCGCATCAGCATCGGGATATTTGCCGCCGCAAACACCATCGACAACAGGGTAATCCCCCACACTTTGACCGTCAGCCAGGTATCGAAAGTCAGCCCGTATCGCAGCCCTTCGTTGAGCACCGCCATGCCAGCAAAAAACCACGCCCAGTTGCGCGAGAGCAGTATCCAGCCGGCATCGCTCAGCCCGTCATAGCCATGTTCGAGAACATATTTGAGCAACGGCTTGCCGCGTAACAGCCCTGCAAACAGCATGCCCGACAGGATGGCATAGACGATGGTCGGCTTGATCTGGATGAAGCGTTCGTCGCGGAGGTAGATGGTCAGGCCGCCGAAAACGATGACGAGCACTGCCGAAATCCACATCATCGGCGAAACGCGCTTGAGCCTGATCTTCGAAATGATCACCGCGGCCGCAATCGCAATCATAAACGCGCCGGTGCCCACGATCACGCCAGAAATCTTGTAGGCGATGAAGAACACCACCAGCGGCCCATAGTCGAGCGCGGGGGCAAGCCAGCCGGGAGGCTTTTTCGCAGCGGCTGTGTTCATTCGCTTACTCCTGCAATGGCGCGGCCCATTTGTGTGGCATCGAACGGGCGAAGATCGTCGATGGTTTCGCCAATCCCGATCGCATGGATCGGCAGCCCGAATTTTTCGGCCGCCGCCACCAGCACCCCGCCGCGCGCGGTGCCATCGAGCTTGGTCATCACCAATCCGGTCACCCCTGCAACCTCCTTGAAAATCTCGATCTGGCTCAACGCGTTCTGGCCTGTCGTGGCATCGAGCACGAGAACCACGTCATGTGGTGCCGCCGGATTGAGCCGCCCCAGCACGCGGCGGATTTTCGCCAGTTCATCCATCAGTTCGCGCTTGTTCTGCAGCCGGCCGGCGGTATCGACGATCAGCACGTCAATGCCTGTGGCAGTGGCCTTTTTCACTGCGTCGAACACGATGCCCGCCGCATCGCCGCCTTCGGGCCCGGTCACGATCGGAACGCCCAATCGTTCGGCCCAAATCTTGAGCTGGCCGATCGCGGCAGCGCGAAACGTGTCACCCGCCGCGAGCATCACGCCATAATCCTGCTCGACAAACAGATGCGCGAGCTTGGCAATCGTGGTGGTCTTGCCCGACCCGTTGACGCCGATCACAAGGATCACCTGCGGACGCGGAAAGGCCTCGATCTCGAGCGGTCTGGCGACGGGCGCCAGCACGCGGGCAATTTCTTCGGCAAGAACTTCGCGGATGCCGATCTCGTCGATCCCGCGATCGTAGCGGCTTTCGCCCAGCCGCGCGCGAACGCTTGCCGCCATCGCCGGGCCCAGATCCGACGCGATCAGCGCATCCTCGATCTCATCGAGGCTTGTCGCATCGAGTTTCGATTTGGTGACCAGACCCGAGAGGTTTTCGCCCAGCTTCTCCGATGTCCGTTTGAACCCGCCGAGCAGCCGCTCACTCCATGAGGCTTCGCTCATGCCGCCACGTCGTTCAACAGGCGCGCGTTGAGCGTTTCGCCATCGCTGGCGGTGATGATCATGTCTGTCATGCTGCCCCGCATATTGCCGCTCGAGAGCGGTGCTTCAAGCCGGACGCTCGCGAAATTGTCGAGATGGCCGGTCTGCCCGTCGAGTTCGATCAGGCCGCGCTGGCGGGTACCGACGAGGCTTCCAAGCCATTTCGCTTTGCGCGCGGCGGCGTGCGCGCGCAGCTCAGCAGCGCGCGCCTTGGCGGTCTCGCGGCCGGTTTGCGGCATCCGCGCGGCAGCTGTGCCGGGCCGGGGCGAATAGGGGAAGATATGCGCGAACACGATGTCGCACGTGTCGATCAGGTCGCGTGACGCTTCATGCATTGCGGCATCTTCGGTCGGGAAGCCCGCGATCAGATCGGCCCCGATGGCGATTTCGGGCCGCTTGGCTTTGACACGTTCGACGAGTGCCACGGCCTCCGCGACCGAGTGGCGGCGCTTCATCCGTTTGAGGATCAGATCATGCCCGTGCTGAAGCGACAAATGGAGATGCGGCATGATGCGGTGTTCGGTCGTGATCAAATCTTCAAGCAGCGGATCGACCTCGGCACAATCGAGCGATGACAGGCGCAGGCGGGGCAGCGTGGGGACATTGCGCAATATCGCTTCGACAAGCTGGCCGAGTGTCTCGCGCTGGCTGAAATCCTGCCCGTAG
>JANPIQ010000323.1:0-5701 GCA_031425075.1 Sphingomonadales bacterium | reverse complement strand
TACGGCCTCTCGACTTCGCTCGAGGTGAGCGGTTTGGGTATGTTGAGAGCGACCTAAACGAAATGCTTGGCCGATGAGTGACTGGATCATCCGGCTGATCGATCAGTCGGGCTATCTTGGCGTCGGGTTCCTGATGTTCCTCGAAACGATATTCCCGCCAATCCCGTCCGAAGTGATCATGCCCGTTGCCGGCTTGAGCGCCGCGCGCGGGACGATGAGCCTGTGGGGCGTGATTGCCAGCGGCACCGCGGGCGCGATGCTCGGCAATTATTTCTGGTATCTGGCCGCGCGCGTTATCGGTATCGACAGGTTCAGGCCGTTCATCCAGCGCTTCGGCCGATATCTGACGCTCGACTGGGCAGAGATTGAAAAGGCCGAAGCGCTGTTTGGCACACGCGGCTGGGCGATCGTGTTTTTCGGACGGATGCTACCTACGTTGCGCTCGCTGATCTCGATTCCTGCCGGGTTGCTCGAAATGCGGCTGTCGACCTTTGTGATCTGGTCGACGATCGGCACGACGATCTGGACGGCATTGCTCGCAGTGGCAGGATATATGCTCGGGCGGCGATTTGCCGAAATCGAAAGCGTGATCGGGCCGGTCTCGATGGCAATCATCGTTCTGATTGCGCTCGGCTATGTGTGGCGGCTGTGGCGCTGGAAGCCTGCGGGCGATCAGCGCCGGTAGGGCACGAAATCGCCGAGGACGCAGAACCCTGCATCGAACCCTGCAACCATGTCGGCGCTCGATGCGCGGTCTCCATTGCACAACTGACCGCTGCCGTAGCTTGTGGTGATCAGCGCGCGACTATTGCCGATCCTCGGACACGATCCGGCGCGCACGTCGTTGCGGTAGAGCAGTCGGCTCGTCACGCGAAAGATCAGCGTCTTGTCGCCATAGCTCTCGATCCCCGAATTGGCCTCGCGCGGCAGGCAGCGGCGCGGTGCGCCTGCGGTGAATCCGGCCAGATCCTCGGTGAGCCGCGATGCCTCGCGCGCTTCGGCGGCGAGCCGGGTTTGGGATGGACGGGCATCGGCGCAGCCAGTCAGGACCGCCACCATACCCAAAAGCATCATCGTCCGCATTGCCTGTCTCCTCTAGCCGCGAAAACTGTCCTTGGCCGCACGGCGTTCGGCCAGCTGCTCGACCGATAACGCGCGCATAAAAGGATTGGTTGCGCGTTCGAGCGCGATGCTCGTCGGCACGGTCGGCTCGCCTTTGGCCCGCAGCATGTCGACTAAGGCCATCCGCTCGGCAATCGCACGATTGTCTGGCTCGGCGACGAGCGCATAGCGGCCATTCGAAGCCGTATATTCATGCGCGCAATACACCATCGTATCGTCGGGCAATGCTTCGAGTGCACGCATGTTGGCATACATTTGCGCTGCGGTTCCTTCGAACAGCCGTCCGCAGCCCATCGCAAAGAGCGTATCACCGACAAACGCTGCCGACTCGCTCGCGCAATGGAACGCGATATGGCCGGCGGTGTGCGCCGGCACATCGATCACAACGGCATCTATGGCCCCGAGCTGGACGGTATCGCCGCCCGCAACAAGCACATCGAGCGTGGGAATCCGCGCAGCTTCTGCAGCAGGCCCGGTGATGATGCACCCGCCCCCCATCTTTTCAAGCGCCGCCTTGATCCCCGCATTGCCGCCGGTGTGATCGGGATGCCAGTGCGTGTTCCAAATCTGCGTAATCGTCCATCCGCGCCGTGCTGCTTCGGCCAGCACCGGGTCGGCCACCGCCGGGTCAACGACCATCGTTTCACCACTGACAGGCTCGTGCACCAGCCAGATATAGTTGTCGGTGAGAACGGGAATACGAACGATGTCGAGTGCCATTACCACTTCCCCACATTGGGCATCGAAGCCCAGGGTTCGGCGGGTGGCAGCGCATCGCCTGACTGGAGCAGCTCGACCGAGATATTGTCGGGGCTGCGGACAAACGCCATCCGGCCATCGCGCGGCGGGCGGTTGATCGTCACCCCCCCATTGGCGAGCCGCTGGCAGCTTTCGTAGATATCGTCGACGGCATAGGCGACATGGCCGAAATTGCGGCCCTCGCCATAGTCCGCCTCATCCCAATTGTGTGTCAATTCGATCTGCGCGCTTTCGTCTCCGGGGGCAGCAAGAAAGATCAGGGTGAACCGGCCTGCCTCGACATCGAAACGTTTGACCTCCTTTAAACCAAGCAGTTCGAAAAACCGGATGGTGGCGGCAGGATCGGACACGCGGATCATGGTGTGGAGATACTTCATGCTGCACAGTTTACGCTCGAACTTGGCTGGCGGCTATTGCGAAAATCGCCGGCGGCTTGTGCGGATGCGGTGAAGCGATAGGGTCTGGCAATGACGATCAGCCTCGCCGCCGCTGAAGATGCCCCCGATGTGATAGCGCTATGGCAGCAGTGCGAATTAACCCGGCCGTGGAACGATCCGGCGATCGATTTTGCGCGTGCGATCGGCAATCGCAGCGCAGAGGTTCTCATCATGCGCGATCAAGGCCGTATCGTCGGCAGCGTGATGGTCGGGCATGACGGGCATCGCGGCTGGGTTTATTATCTCGCGGTTGCCGAAATGCAGCGCAGACGCGGTGCCGGGCGGGCATTGATGGCGGCCGCGGAAGACTGGCTGCGCGCCGCTGGAGCGCCCAAAATCCAGCTGATGGTCCGCGATACCGATGCCGAAGCGCAGGCGTTCTACGCTGGGCTTGGCTATGCCCGGCAGCCGGTTTCGACGTGGGGGAAATGGATTGACACGTGAAATATGTTCTGTTAATGTTCTAACAATAAGTCCAGTCTTCGGAATGCTCTTTTACGCGCAGCTATGACGATCGCTTGCACGATTGCGCGGAAGGAGATTCTGGGCATTGCGTGTCGTCAACTTCCAAAACGGACCAAAGCTAATGTCACTTGATTACATGATGATTGGAACCAGCGATCTGGCGCGATCGCGGGCGTTTTACGATGCCGTGTTCCCGACGCTTGGCGGTATGATCGACGCCGATTATCCGGGCTTCACCTTTTGCTATGCCTTCAACAACGGCACCAAAGTCTGGGTCGCGCCGCCCAACAACAAAGAAGCCCCGCATCCCGGGAATGGCAACATGCCCGGTTTCCGTTGCTCCGACGAAGCCGAAGTCGATGCCGCGCATGCTGCGGCCCTCGCTTATGGTGGCACCGATCAAGGCGCGCCCGGCCCGCGGCCTATGTACGGGCCGAGCTTCTATGGCGCCTATGTCCGCGACCCCGATGGCAACAAGATGAGCTTCATCTGCGACCGCGTGGTGCCTGAATGACCGTCACCCTCTACGGCATTCCCAATTGCGATACCGTCAAGAAGGCGCGGGCGTGGCTCGATGCGCGCGCAATTGGATACGACTTCCACGATTACAAGAAAGCCGGGGCCGATGCTCGAAAGCTTGGCGTCTGGTGCGATGCGCTCGGCTGGGAGACCGTTCTCAACCGCGCAGGTACCACGTTTCGCAAGCTGCCCGATGCCGACAAGACCGGGCTTGACCCCAAGCGGGCGATCGCGTTGATGCTGGCACAGCCGTCGATGATCAAACGCCCGATTGTCGAACATGATGGCGGGCTGCTTGCCGGTTTCAACGACGCCGAATGGGCAGTGGCGCTGGGCTGACACGAAAGCGTCATAGAAACAGGGGAACGGGATTTGTGCTTCGATTCTTACCCATGTTGCTTGCGTGTTTTGCAGGCCCTCTGATGGCCTCGCCGCTGCTCATCGCGCATCGCGGCGCCAGTGGCGATCGTCCTGAACACACGATCGGTGCCTATACGCTGGCGGTCGAACAGGGTGCCGATTTCATCGAACCCGATCTGGTGCTGACAAAGGATGGTGTCCTTGTCGCGCGGCATGAGAACGAGATTTCGGAAACGACCGACGTGGCCGCCCGGCCCGAATTTGCCTCGCGCCGCGCCACCAAGACGATCGACGGCATTGTCATGAGCGGCTGGTTTACCGAGGATTTTACGCTTGCCGAGCTCAAAACGCTCCGCGCGCGGGAGCGGCTGCCGCAGGTCCGCCCGGCAAATACCGCTTATGACGGACAATATGATGTGCCGACGCTCGACGAGGTGATTGCGCTTGCCAAAGCGCTGTCGGGGTCCGCCGGGCGTCCGATCGGGATTTATCCCGAAACCAAACACCCAAGCTATTTTGCGCAGATCGGGTTGCCGCATGAAGCGCCGCTGCTCGCAGCGCTCAAGGCTGCAAAGTGGACAGGGCGCAAGGCCCCTGTGTTCATCCAGAGCTTCGAAATTGGCAATCTGAAAGCCTTGCGTCAGAAAACCAGGGTGCGGCTGATCCAGTTGATGGCCGATGAAGGTGGCCCGCCCGACCTTCCGGGTACCGCCTACGCCGATATGGCGACACCTGCGGGCTTGAGCGACATTGCGCGTTACGCCGACGGCATCGGCGTTGCCAAGCCGCTTGTCATCCCGCGCACTGCCGATGGCGCGCTTGGGGTGCCGACCAGCCTTGTTGCCAACGCGCAACGCGTCGGGCTCAAGATTCATGTCTGGACGTTCCGCGCCGAAAATGCGTTTTTGCCGACACCACAGCGAATCGGCACCGATCCGCGTGCGCGCGGCGATCTTGCATCCGAAATCAAGGCATTTGCCGCGACCGGGATCGACGGCGTGTTCGCCGACAATGTCGCAGAGGCGCGCGCCGCCTTGCCTTGACCCTGTGACTTGGCCAAGCTACTTGGTCAAGCATGACAATCCAGGCCAACATCGGCGAAGCAGAGACGCGGCTTTCGGAACTTGTCCCAGCCTCGCCGCGCGGCGAGGAAGTCATTCTGGCGCGTGCTGGAAAGCCGATCGTGCGGCTGTCGGTGCTTCCCGAGGCGCAAGCTGAGGATCGGGCGCGGGTCGTCGCCGAACGGTCGGCAAAGATCAAAGCCTATATAGGGAGCAAAAAGGGCATTTACGGCTCAAGCGCAGGCGATCTTTTTCTCGGCGATACATACACCAACGAAGAATTAGACAGCTTCAGCACAGGCTTTGGCGACGACTGAACGGGGCTGCTTCTCGATACCAACATTATCATATGGCTTGTGCGGGAGGATCGTCGGCTGAAACCATCGGTGCGAAATCGGATTGAGAGTGGCGACGTCGATCTTTATGTTTCAGTCGCTTCCGCGTGGGAGCATGGTCAAAAACGCATGCTGAAGCCGAGCGAGTTGCCTGAATCGTTCGACAATCTCGTCGCCGGGCTCCCGCACATCGGTCTCGATTTAAGCTTTCCCGTCCACACCTACGCCGAATCGCTTCCCCTCATTCACCGTGATCCGTTCGATCGGATGCTTATTGCGCAAGCCGTTCATCACGATCTCGAGCTCGTAGCATCGGACGAAATGATTTACCGCTACCCTGTCCGCTGGTTCTGGTAAGGAACGCCGATGTCCACAACCTTCACCCTCGATACCGCCACCAGTCGCGCCAATCCTACGCCTGCGCCGATGAAGCGGGTTACGGTGCCTGCCGTCCGTCAGCGCAAGGTCGATAGCGTCACTGCCGACCCGCTGGTGATGCTCACCGCGTATACGGTCCGCATGGCGCAACTGCTCGATCCGCATTGCGATATGCTGCTGGTGGGCGATTCGCTTGGCCAGGTGATTTACGGACTGCCGTCGACAGTGCCGGTCACGCTCGAGATGATGGCGGCGCACGGGGCTG
>JANPIQ010000322.1:0-9454 GCA_031425075.1 Sphingomonadales bacterium | reverse complement strand
CCGCCCAGAACCGCCACTGCGGCCTTGACCAAATCGACCGCGCTAAACCGATCGACCAGCGAAGGCGTCACGCCGACCGCAATCGACGCCCTGCCGTCGTTCACCGCCACGACCGCCGCTACGCCTTCGCCAAATTGCGTTTTGGTTTCATCGATCAGCCCGCGAAGTTGCTTGGGATCAATGTCCGCCAAAACGCGACCTGAAAACGCAATGCCTCCCACATCTTCGAACGCCGACTGAGCTGCGTTTCCACCGCCCAACGCCAGCACCTTTCTGGCGTCGGCAAGTTCTCTTTCAAGTCGCTTGCGGTCTTCGACAAGCGCCATAACGCGCGCCGGAACGTCTTCAGGATTGGTCTTGAACGTCGCCGCGACACTTCGCAATATGGCCTCGCGCTCGGAAAGCCACAATCGCGCTGCCTCGCCTGTCAGAGCCTCGATCCGGCGGATTCCGCTTGAAACGGCGCTTTCGGTTACAACTTTAAACAACCCAATATCGCCTGTCGCGCGCACATGGGTGCCGCCGCACAGTTCGACCGACCAATCGTCACGTCCCATCGACAGGACGCGAACCTCATCGCCATATTTTTCTCCGAACAACGCCATCGCGCCTGCCGCCACCGCATCGTCAGGCGTCATCAGCCGCGTTGAGACTTCGGCATTGTGGCGGATATGGCTGTTCACCTCGGCTTCGACATCGCCAAGTTCCTGCGGGCTGAGCGCCGAAGGGTGGGAAAAATCGAAACGAAACCGTTCTGCGGCAACAAGACTACCCTTTTGGGTCACATGATTGCCGAGCCGGTGACGGAGCGCGGCGTGGAGCAGGTGGGTGGCCGAATGATTGGCGCGGATCGCGTCGCGGCGTTCGACATCGACCGAAAGTTTCACGGTATCGCCGATTGAAATCGATCCCGTCTCGATCCTCGCCTGATGCGTGTGGAGACGACCGAGCGGTTTCGACGTGTCTGAAACGATAGCCAACAAAACGCCATCGCCCGAGATCGTTCCCGCATCGCCGCTCTGACCGCCGCTTTCGCCATAAAATGGCGTTTGATTGGTCAGAATTGTGACACTGTCCCCGGCTTTCGCCGATTCTGTCCGCTGGCCTTCCCGGACGAGTGCAACAACCTGCCCCTCGCCTTCGGTCGATAAATAGCCGGTGAATTCGGTCCCACCATGCTCGTCGGCGATATCGTACCAGATTTCGCCCGAAGCGGTTTCTCCCGACCCCTTCCAGGCTGCACGAGCCGCGGCTTTCTGCGCGGCCATTGCGGCGTCGAACCCAGCCTTATCGACCGCCACTCCCTGAGCGCGAAGCGCATCTTCGGTCAAATCATAAGGGAAGCCGAATGTGTCGTAGAGCTTGAACGCGGTTTGGCCCGACAATGTGGCTCCAGCGCTCATACCGGCAGTGGCCTCCTCGAGCAGTCGCAATCCATTGGCCAAGGTCTGCCGGAACCGTGTTTCTTCTTGTCTGAGCGTCGCCTCTATCAACGGCTGTGCGCGGACAAGTTCTGGGAACGCTGCGCCCATTTCAGCGACCAGCGAAGGCACAAGCCGGTGCATCAGCGGTTCGGCCGCCCCGATCAGATGCGCATGCCGCATTGCGCGCCGCATGATCCGCCGCAGCACGTAACCGCGCCCTTCATTGGCGGGCAGAACCCCATCGGCAACGAGAAACCCGCTTGCGCGCAGATGATCGGCGATCACACGGTGGCTGGCCTTCGTCGCTCCTGTCGTCTCGGTCCTCGTCATCTCGCCAGACGCCGCAATCAACGCTTTGAAGGTGTCGGTATCGTAATTGTCGTGGACCCCCTGCATTACCGCCGCGATTCGTTCGAGCCCCATGCCTGTATCAATGCTCGGTCTGGGCAGCGGCGCGCGAACGCCATCGGCCGATTGATCGAACTGCATGAATACCAGGTTCCAGATCTCGACGAATCGATCGCCATCTTCGTCGGGCGAACCCGGTGGGCCGCCTGCAATATGATCGCCGTGATCGTAGAATATCTCACTGCAAGGCCCACACGGTCCGGTATCGCCCATCGACCAGAAATTATCAGCGGTGGCGATGCGAATGATCCGGTGTTCGGGAAGGCCGGCAATCTTGCGCCACAGATCGAATGCCTCATCATCGGTGTGATAGATCGTCGCTGTCAATCGGTTGGGATCGAGCCCCCATTGGCCGGTCAGCAGCGTCCAGGCGTGGTGGATCGCCTCATCCTTGAAATAATCACCGAATGAAAAATTACCTAGCATTTCGAACAACGTATGGTGCCGTGCGGTGTAGCCCACATTGTCGAGATCGTTATGTTTGCCGCCTGCGCGCACGCATTTCTGGCTTGAGACAGCCTTGGTGTAAGGCTTCGATTCAAGCCCTGTAAACACATTCTTGAATGGCACCATGCCCGCATTAACGAACATCAACGTCGGATCATTATGCGGGACCAGCGGGGCCGATGGCACGCGCGCATGGCCTGCAGTTTCGAAATAATCGAGGAACGAACGGCGGATATCATTGGTCGAGGTCATCATCAGCGCTTAAGCGAGGCTTTGCCAGCGGGCAAGCCGATCAGAACCCGAAATAGGGCCCGCCCTTTTCGCGCGCGCGTTGCCACGCCGGACGGCTGTGCGCCCAATTAACGAACGCGGTCAGCCTGGGCTTATTGACAGCTGCACCCTGCATGACCGCGACCTCGGCTGGAAAGCTCATTATGATATCGGCGGCGGTAAAGCTGTCGCCGACAAAATGTCCCGCGTCGCTCAGCGCGGCTTCCAGATAGGCGTTCTGCGCCTCGAACTGCTGATCGATCCGGGGGCGCAGAGGCGCTGCCGCGTCACCAAGCCGTCCCATGTACAGGTTCATCAGAATTGGCGTCATCGCGGTGCCTTCGGCGAAATGCATCCATTCGAGATAGCGCACATGGGCATCAGTGCCGCGAGCAGGAACCAAATGCTCCCCGCCATGACGTTCACAAATATATTCGCAAATCGTGCCCGATTCCTGGATGATCATGCCGTCATCCTCAAGCAATGGCGATTTGCCCAGCGGGTGGACGGCCAACAATTCAGGAGGAGCAAGATTGGTCACCGAATCGCGCTGATAATGCCGGATTTCATATGCTGCGCCGATTTCCTCGAGAAGCCAAAGCACACGCTGCGATCGGGAATTGTTGAGATGATGGACTATGAGCGGCATTGTGATCCCCTATGATGCGAGCGTCGCGGTTACGATCCATGCCGCCGCCGGAAACCGCACCTCATCATTTATGCAGCGCGCTTCGGCAAGCTCACGCAATTTGGTCAGAACAATGGCTTTCGGTTCGGATTCGAGATCGCGAACGCCGCGCGCGGCAGGGCCAATGGATTGGAAAAAATCGACTGCATCGCCAACGGCATCGTCACCGCTGCCCGCGATATAGCTGAAATCGACTGGTTCGACACGAACCTGCGTCCAACCAGCCGCGGACAGCACGCGGTGAACATACTTCGGATCAGCAAATCCAAACGGGCCGGGAGCGTTGGGCTGTGGCATTGGCGCGGACGGTAATAAAGCTGCCAGATCGCTTGCCCAAGGGTTTTCGCTGCGGTCTCGAAAACACGAAAAGATCAGCCTTGCGCCAGCCGATGCGCCTTGGGCAAGATTGCCGAACGCCGCGACTGGTTGATCGAAGAACATCACCCCGTGGCGCGACACCAGCAGATCGGGATAGAACATCACGTCCTTCCACGTTGCAGCATCGGCGCAAGTAAAATCAAGCCGGGCGCCACCGGACGCTCTCGACGAAGCAACGGCTATCAGTTCCGGCGAAATATCAACTCCCACAATACGCGTACCGGGCTTTGCATCGGACAGCCGCAGCGACAATTCACCAGCACCGCAACCAATATCGAGGATTGAATGCGCGGCCCCTTTGGCAAGTATCCGTGTCACAAGAGTGTCGGTCAATTCTCTGAAGCTGCGGTCCGTGCGCTGCCATTCCCGCGCCCAGCTTTTCCCGGTCTGTTCAGCCCATTCCGCGACCATTGTCATATAGCGCACGCTAGTCAGCGAACGATGCAAAGCAAGCGCAATCTGCGCAAGGGTTCACGCGACTACAGACGATCGCGAAGCTAGATCTTCGCGTTCCGTTCGATCAACGCAGCGAGCTCGCGAACAAGCTTTGCAGCCAGCGTTGCGGTCACGTCATTGCGATCGAACCTTGGGTTCAGTTCGACGATATCGGCGCCGACGATCCGGGCGGTTTGCGCATGAAGCACGGCAATGACTTCGCGAACGGTCAGCCCGCCCGGCTCCGGATGCGACACCCCAGGAGCTTCAGAGGGATCAATCCCATCGAGATCGATGCTGATATAAAGGGGGCCGGCCAGGATTGGAGCGCGCGATGGGGTGAATTGGGACATTGGGACGATCTCGACGGCGAAGCGCTCGACCTGCTCCCGACAATGGTGGTTCAGCGTGCGAACACCGATCTGAACGAGCCGCGCCGACAACCTGTTCTCCAAGATCCTCGCAAAAGGCGATGCATGGCTATGCGGGTTGCCTTCAAAGTCCGCGTAAACATCGGGGTGTGCATCGAAATGGAGTATCGATAGCAACCCATGGACCGGCACGAGCCCGGCTACAATCGGCCAAGTCACCGAGTGATCGCCACCAAGAATGATCGGTACTTCGCCAGCTTCCGCTATTGTCCGACACCTATTGCGGATCAGGACATGATCCGACGCGCGCTCATTGAGCGACACATCGCCCAGATCGTGAATGACGATATCAGTGCCAATTTCAGGTCCGAGTTCTGTCGATTGATTGCTACGCTCGCTCTTCAGGGCCCTCCGGATGGCCGATGGCGCGCTTGCGGCACCGCGCGCAAAGCTGCTGTTGATATCGGTCGGAAGGCCAAGAAGTGAAATGGATGCCATACGCCGCATTTGGCAGCGATTACGGCAGCGTCAACCGGCTTACGCGCACACTATGTCGGTGACCGCTTGCATGACCCACCCAGCCCGAATGACTAACCAAGAAGGGCTCACTGGGGGAGCGAGCCCTTCGGTAATTGAGCACGTCCGTTCCGCTTAGCAGCACGGTATGCCCGAAAGCACTAAACGTCGTCGTCAGGCCCGGGACCAACCATCAGCTCTTCGGCGACCTTCTCGGTCTGTTTACGGATTGCAGATTCGATCTTCGCCGCCATTTCCGGATTGTCCTTGAGCCAGGTTTTGGAATTCTCCCGCCCCTGCCCGATCCGGATCGAGTCGTACGAAAACCAAGCGCCCGATTTTTCGACAATTCCGGCCTTCACGCCAAGATCGAGAATTTCACCGTTCTTCGAAATGCCCTCGCCATACATGATGTCGAACTCGACCTGCTTGAACGGTGGAGCGACCTTGTTCTTTACGACCTTCACTCGTGTCGTGTTGCCAACGATATCGTCGCGATCCTTGATTTGCCCGGTGCGGCGAATATCCAGACGGACGCTTGCGTAAAACTTAAGCGCGTTACCGCCAGTGGTCGTTTCGGGCGAGCCGTACATCACGCCGATCTTCATCCGGATCTGGTTGATAAAGATGACGACGCAATTCGAACGACTGATCGACCCTGTAATTTTGCGCAGCGCCTGGCTCATCAGGCGCGCCTGAAGGCCGACATGGCTATCGCCCATTTCGCCTTCGATCTCGGCACGCGGAACAAGCGCCGCGACCGAATCGATAACCAACACATCGATCGCATTCGACCGCACGAGCGTGTCGACAATCTCAAGCGCCTGCTCACCGGTATCGGGCTGCGACACGATCAGTTCCTGAATATCAACACCAAGCTTCCGCGCGTAAATCGGATCGAGCGCATGCTCGGCGTCGACAAAGGCTGCAACGCCACCGGCGCGTTGCGCCTCCGCAATTGCATGCAGCGCAAGCGTGGTTTTTCCCGAACTTTCCGGACCAAAAATCTCAATGACGCGACCCTTGGGCAAACCGCCAATCCCGAGTGCAATATCCAGACCCAGCGATCCTGTGGAAATGGCTTCGATCGCCTGCGCTTCACGTTGGCCGAGCTTCATTGCCGAACCCTTGCCAAACGCGCGATCAATTTGCGCAAGTGCAGCTTCGAGCGCCTTTTCCCTGTCCATATTGGCCTTTTCGGTGTCGATCAGTTTCAATGACGCTGCCATGGCCAATCCCTTCGTAAGCCGCAAGCCAATCCTGCGTGCAGCCATTATGTATTCTCAATGTTCCAGAAGAACAAGGCCCGAACAAAACTTTTTTTCTGGTTTTGTTGCAGGCAGCGGAACTACCGTCGCGATGCGAGAACATCGCGCGCGGCCTCGGCCAGCTGCAAGACCGAGAACGGCTTTGGCAGAAATGCGATATTGTCGAGGTCGATCATTTTGCGCAGCTGTTCTTCGGCATATCCGGACATGAACAGGATCGGAAGATCGGGCCATGTCTCGCGCGCTTTGCGCACCATCGTCGGCCCATCCATCACGGGCATGACAACATCGGAGACGACCAGATCGATATCCTGGCGCGCATTCAAGATTTCCAATGCATCTTCGCCATTGGCAGCGGCGATGACGCTATAGCCGTTCCGCACCAACGCCCTTTCGGCAACCGCGCGCACCATATCTTCGTCCTCGACGAGCAAAATGGTGCCAGTGCCCCACGTCTCCGATGTTTTTGGTTTTTGCGGTGTCAACG
The DNA here is from genome assembly GCA_031425075.1 of Sphingomonadales bacterium. GTDB lineage: Bacteria > Pseudomonadota > Alphaproteobacteria > Sphingomonadales > Sphingomonadaceae > Aquisediminimonas. The sequence goes on along the minus strand of JANPIQ010000322.1, from coordinate 2,762 downwards.
CCAGGGCGGCTCCGGTCTCTTCGGCATGCACTGGAAGATAGATAACGAAGCTGCTGCCGCGCCTAGGACCGTCCCCGATTGTCGAATCAGCGAAAATGAAGCCGCCCGACTGCTTGACGATGCCGTAGACGGTAGACAGCCCAAGCCCGGTGCCCTTCCCCACCTCCTTGGTGGTGAAAAAAGGTTCGAAAATCTTGGGTAGCAATTCAGGCTCAATGCCAGTCCCTGTATCGGCAACCGAAAGTGCGGTGTAATCGGCAATAGGCAAGATATCGCTGCCAAGCGTGCGAACGTCGGATTTAGATACGGCATATGTCTGGAGTGTCACGGTTCCCCCACGCGGCATAGCGTCGCGCGCATTGACGGCGAGGTTGACGATCACCTGTTCGATCTGGCCTGGATCGGCGCGAACTGCACCAAGATTGCGGCCGTGCTTCACCTCTAGCGCGATCGTTTCGCCAAGCAGCCGTTTCAACAAATTTGAGATTTCAGACACAATATCGGGCAGCTGGAGAATTTGCGGTCGCAGGGTCTGCTGGCGTGAAAATGCCAGCAATTGGCGGGTCAGCGCGGCTGCGCGGTTCGAATTGCTTTTGATCTGCTGGATATCGTCATAATCACTGTCCCCGGGCGTGTGCCGCATCAGCATCAGGTCGCAATGCCCGATGATCCCGGTCAGGATATTGTTGAAATCATGCGCGACACCGCCCGCAAGTTGCCCGATTGCCTGCATTTTGGTGGCTTGTGCGACCTGTTTGCGCAATCGGGATTCCTCGCTGCTGTCCTTGATGGAAAGCAACACTGCCGCATCGCCCAGCCCCCGTGCGCCGGCAATTGTCAGTGCCACTGGCTCTTCGGGTTGATGCCGCAGCCGCACCGCCAGATCGCCGGTCATCGCCTGCCCGTTGGCGAATCTCCGCACCGAATCGGCCACCGCCGCTTTGTCTTCGCGCACGACCAGATCGCCGGGGTAAACGGGCCGTGCACCGGGCGCGAGCCCAACCGCGCGGCAAAACGCATCGTTGAGATACAGGAACCGGCCATCGCGGTCCGCCAGCGCCAGCCCGAGCGGCAGAATGCCTAGCAGGCTCTGGATATGCGCAATGCCGGTCGCAGAGCCCTGCCCTCCGCCACCAATTTCATCGAGCATCAGGATCAGCGTCGCTGTATCGGCGGCGTCTGGATCGAGCGCAAACTGGATCAACCGGAGCGGCAGACCCTTTTGCCCCTCGCTTGTAAACCGGATCGCGCCATCCGCGTCGGTTTCGAGAACCGAGATCAGGTCCCGCCCTTCAACAGCCGCTTCGATCCGGCCGCCTGCGCGCAACGCAAAGGCGGGTGTAGCGTGCCTGATCCGTCCTTCAGGCCCGATCAGAACCGCCATCATCCCTGCTTCGCCAAGGCGACGGCCAGCATCGCCCTCGATCAGGTTTTTGGCTTCGATGGCGAGGTCGAGCGTGTGGCTTGCGCGGAACCGCCACACCAGATGATCCTCATTGCGCCCCCCCCGGAGAACTTCGGCATCGAACAGAAGAAGATCGCGGCGCAACCGCTTCACCACCGCGCTGCCATCGCGCCACGCCGAGCGGCCAGCGGCGACAAGCTGGGCATCTCCTCCGTCCAATAATCCAAGCGCCGGGGGTGTCTGAGGTCCGCCGAACCAGCTTTCGTGAAGCGAATTGGCACATACCATTCGCCCGGCACGATCGGTCACGGCTATGGCAAGATCGTCGTTATCGGCCGCGGCACGCACCAGTGCCCAGTCAAATTCAACTTTCGCCGGGTTTTTGACAGGCTGCACTTGTCGTACGAACAAAAGCAACGCGGCCATCATGATACCCGTGGCAGCAAACCCCGCCGCCACGATCCAATTACCTGTCAGCCACAGCAGCAGCAAACCGCAAAGCAACGCCGCCGCGAAAACTCCCCACATCGCAAACCGGGTGCGGTCATTGCCAACAGTCGAACTCGTCGGCCTGTTGATGTCAAACATGATGGCGACGTTGCCATTTTTTCACGATCCACCAACGCCAGACAAGGCCGGCTAGCACATAGCCCACCGCCGCGCTTACCACCGAGATGACAGCCAATCCGACGAGCATGGCAGGTGCAGCATCGCTCAACAGCCATGCCGCCCATTCAGAGAGCCCCGCACCTTTGGCGATCAGCGCCTTGATGTATCCCACGTCTGCACTAAGCCCCAGCATCGCGTTGCCGACATAGACAGATCCGGCAAGGATGAATGGCGTTGTGGCGGGCATCGACAGAAATGTCATCGCCGCCCCGATCGGGATGTTCGCGCGAACAGGGTAGGCCAGCATTGCGACGCCAATAATCTGCACGCCCGGCACGAGCAGGAATATCCCAACTAGCAATCCCAAGGCCACGCCGCGCGGCACGCTGCGCCGGGTAAAGCGCCATAACGAGCGATGGCCGATCCGCGCGGCAAACGGCTTCATCCACCGGTTCGCGAGAATACGATCGCGAGTCAGCCCGTTATTTTCGAGCCAGATTCCGAGCTTGGTCGGGCCACGTCTAGCCATGCGAACGGAGCAGCCTTCCTGCTTCACGCTTCCAATCGCGATCTTTCTCGGTCGCGCGCTTGTCGTGCAACTTTTTCCCCTTGGCGAGCGCGAGCTCAACCTTGGCGCGTCCGCGACCGTTGAAGTAAATCGAAAGCGGAATCAGCGTCATGCCATCGCGTTCGACGCCCGATCGCATTTTGTTGATCTCACGTTCGTGGAGCAGCAATTTGCGCGGGC
>JANPIQ010000321.1:0-1948 GCA_031425075.1 Sphingomonadales bacterium | reverse complement strand
GCACAGTTGCAACAAAGACTTGATGCCCGGTGGCCGTCTCGATCGCGGCGAGCTTGGCGTCTAGGCTGGCGGCCTGGGCGGGCTGCAGCAATCCGGCCGTGTCGACGACGCGCCCGGTAAGCTTGGGCAGCGTTTGCGCTGCCGCAGGGAACGCGCAAAAAAATAGCAAAAAGGTGGCGATGGCCTTTTTCAAAGCATCAGGCTGCATTCGGGCACCTGCGGTTGCGCTTCGCCTTGGCATCACACTTCCCAACGAACAGACATCGCAGTGGAGAGGTGGACCCTGAAACGAGTTCAGGGTGACGCCTCTTGGCACGAGACTTCAGTTGAAATTGACCGTTGGCGCGCGGTCGGCGTTCGGCGCGGTGGCGGTATAGGTGACCATCGGTTTCGACCCGTAAAACACCTTTGCGCCGATCGCGTCGGGAAAGGTGCGAATCCGCGTGTTATAGGCCTGGACCGCCTCGTTGTAATCCTTGATCGAAATGTTGATGCGGTTCTCGGTGCCTTCAAGCTGCGACTGAAGCGCCATGAAGTTGGCATTCGATGTCAACTCGGGATAGGCCTCCTGCAACTGGCGCGTTGCCAGTGTCAGTGTGTTCTGCGCGTTCTGGAATGCGGCAACCTTGGCCGGATCGGTCAGGTCAGCGGGGCTCAACTGAACCTGGGTGGCACCTGCGCGCGCCTGTGTCACGGTCGTCAGCACATCCTTTTCCTGCTTGGCAAATCCCTTCACGGTCGCGACCAGATTTGGGATCAGGTCGGCACGGCGCTGATAATCGGCCTGCACGTTTGCCCATTTGCCTTTGGCCGCTTCTTCGGCAGTCGGAATCGAATTGATGCCGCATCCGCCGAGCGAGACGGCGGCAATCGGAGCGATCAAGGCCAGACGGCGGATCGTTGTCATTCGAAAATTCCTCCCAGTGTTCTGTGCAGCTAATACACGATCGTTTTCAGCTTAGGCAATCGCCGCTTTTACCACTTTGCATTCATGCGCAGCTTTGGCATGTCCAAACACGCAACGTCCGTTCGGGGGAAAAGTTCGTGAGCATGGTATCCGAGTTCAAAGCGTTCGTTAATCGCGGCAACGTGCTCGATCTCGCCGTCGGCGTCATCATCGGCGCGGCTTTCGGGAAAATCGTGACTGCGTTCACCGACGATTTCATCAATCCGATCCTGGGTCTCGTGACGGGCGGCGTCGATTTCGGCAACATGTACGTCGCGCTGGGCGCAGTTCCCGCCGGAACCGCAGCGACGCTTGCGGGGATGAAGGCAGCAAATGTTCCGGTGTTCGCCTATGGGCACTTCATCACCGAGATCATCAACTTCCTGATCCTGGCATTCGTCATTTTCATGATCGTGCGCACGGCGAACAAGGCGCTGCAGCGCACCGACGATGCCGCGACGCCCGAAGATATCCTTTTGCTGCGCGAAATCAGGGACGGGCTCAAAAAGCCGATCCTCTAGGGATCAGGCCGCGACCAGTTCTTCGGCGGTCGCACTTGCCAGGCTGGTCCCGTCGAGGATGCGCGCGGTCTCGTCGCGCACACGCAGCATGGCGATACGGATTTCGCACTCCGCTTCGTTGCGGCAATCCTTGCACCGGCGATAGGCAGTCCGGCTGACGCAGGGAACAAGCGCCAACGGCCCTTCGATCGTCCGGATGATATCGCCGAACGAGATCAGGTGCGCCGGGCGCGCAAGGTGAAACCCACCTGCTTTGCCGCGAGTCGACGTAACGAAGCCAGCCTGGCGCAACTCACCGAGAATTATCTCGAGAAACTTCCGCGGGATTTGCGCCTCGGTCGCAATGCGGCTCATCGGTACCGGCGGCTGTCCGAGCTGTTGGTTCGCCAGCACGAGCATGGCGCGCAGAGCATAGCGGGAGCGTTGAGTGAGCATATACCGCTGGCCATAAAGCGTTCTACCTGAACGGCAAGTTTCGCGC